>QMPB01000081.1 GCA_003648395.1 Bacteroidota bacterium | reverse complement strand
CTTACAATTCTAGAATTCTATTATCTTTTTACAATTTATGATTTATCAAACAATACTTAATTTATGGGTTATTGATGGATACATCTGAAATCAAAAATCGTTATTCTGAAGTCGTTAATCGAATAAAAGGATTAACGATTGCTAATATTTAATAACAAATAAAACCTTAAAACAGTCTATATAAATATCTATATTTGTATTATGAATTCAATAAAAAATACTGTTTGGTGGATTACAGGTGCTAGCTCCGGAATTGGAAGAGCATTAGTAGAACACATACTAGTCAATGGCGGAAAAGTAATTCTTTCTTCTCGTAATGAAGTAAAACTCAGAGAAATTATTCTTAAGAACAATACAAATGAGAATGACTACCTTATACTAGCTATGGATCTAGAAGACATGAGTAATGCTAAAGAGCTTACAAACAAAGTAGTACAGAAGTTTTCAAGAATAGATTTCCTAATAAATAATGGTGGAATAAGTCAACGATCATTAGTTTCTGAAACTAGTATTGATATTGATAGACGCATAATGGAAACCAATTTCTTTGGCACTGTAGCACTTACAAAAGCAGTATTGCCAATAATGATAAAACAGCAAAGTGGTCATATTTGTGCAGTATCGAGTGTAGTTGGCAAGTTTGGCTTCCCTTTACGTTCGGCATATAGTGCTTCAAAACAGGCACTGCATGGTTTTTTCGAGAGTTTAAGAGCAGAGAATGTGGAAAATAATATAAAAGTAAGTATGATTATTCCTGGCAGAATAAATACTGCTATTTCGAATAATGCACTTACAAAGGATGGTAGTAAGCATGGTGTACTTGATGATGGACAAGCAAATAGTATGAGCTCAGAAAAAGCTGCAAAAATAATTATTGGTAAAATAATAAAGGGTAAGAAAGAAATCCTCGTAGGTGGCAAAGAAATAATTATGGTACATATTAGAAGATGGTTTCCAAGATTATTCTATTATTTAGCAAGTAGAGTCCGTGCAAAATAAATAACATTATTAATATAAGTAGATCATAATGAAATCAGTAACACTTTACTCATTAGTATTGTTTTTAATATTTTGGAATTCAACTTCCTATGCTCAGAAAACATTTGTGGTAGAAACCCAATACTTGGTCAAAGCTGATACTTCATATATATTCTATCCCAAGCAAAAGCAAACACTATTTGAACAAAATACAGCAGTAATTATTATGCTACATGGCTATGGTGGCGATTATAAACAATGGAGCAAAATTACAGACTTACAATCTTATGCCAATAAGTATAATTGTATAATTGTTTGCCCCGATGGAGGAAAAGATAGTTGGTATTTTGATAGCCCTAGGCAACGAAATTCTAAATTTGAGAGCTTTTTCATAAAAGACTATCTCCCCTACCTTAAAAGTAATTTCAGCATTGATACAAATGGTATTTTTATTACCGGCCTAAGTATGGGAGGCCATGGTGCAATGTATTTATTTTTGCGGCATCCTAAGCTTTTTGCGTCAGCAGGAAGTACAAGTGGAGTTCTTGATTTAAATGCTTCTGGCTTAAAATATAGTAGTTTAAGTAATAGACTTGGGGAATACAATGATAATAAGGCTATATTTGATTTATACTCTAGCATAAATTTATTGGAAAGTATTAAATTTTCGGATAAACCAATTATTTTCGATTGTGGAAATAAGGATCATTTATATAATTCAAATAAAGCCTTTAAAGATCGATGCGATTCATTATATATTAATGCTACCTATTTTAGTTTCCCTGGACGGCATGATAGAAAATACTGGAAAGAAAGTATTGCTTGGCATTTCGAGTTTTTTAATAATGTTTATTTAAAGGAATTAAAAATTAGGAATAAGGAATTAAGAATGGGTAATTCGTCAGTCCCTGATAGCTATCGAGAGAGTGATTTACGAAGAGAAACGAAGTAAATAGTAAAGCTTGTATTGAGCTTAGTCGAAATAAAGGCTGGGTTTAAGTAATAAAAATATAAAAAGACAAACAAATGAGAAAATACGGATTAATAGGAAAAACTCTTAAACATTCCTTTTCTAAGAAATACTTTGATAATAAATTTAAGGAAGAGAATATCATTGATTGTAGTTACGAACTATATGAATTAGCAAGGATTGAAGATATAAAACAACTCTTGAGTGATAATCCTGATATTGAAGGGCTGAACATTACATTGCCATACAAAGAGAGTGTAATTCCTTTCCTTGATGAGTTAGATGAAAGTGTTAAGGATACAGATGCTTGCAATTGCATTAAGATAACAAATGGTAAACTCATTGGATATAATACCGATAAAGAAGGTTTTTTAGAAGCATTCTTATCGGTAATGATTATGGATTATCATAATATGCTTATCCTAGGCAATGGTGGAGCATCAAAAGCTGTGGCGGCAGCTTTAGACGAACTTTCGTTAGAATATACTATTGTGGCTCGTAACCCAAAGCATAAAGATGACCTAAATTGGAAGAACTTAACGACAGAACATATTACTGATGCCAATGTTATAATAAATACTACTCCCCTTGGTATGTTTCCAAATACAGAACAATTTCCAGATATTCCTTATGAAGCAATTAGCAGAGTACAGCTAGCTTTTGATTTAATATATAATCCTGAAAAGACAGAATTTCTTAAACGTGCCGAAGCACAAGGTGCAGAAATTGAAAACGGAATGTATATGTTGGAATTACAGGCAGATAAGGCTTGGGAAATTTTTAATGATTAATTGCTGTTAATTATTAATGGAAGAGCGTCAGACTAAGTGATTAATTTCGCAAACTTAAAAATTATAAAAATTCGTGGTATTTTAGGCAAAATTAATTGTACCTATGGCTGGTTAATTGTTAATTATTAATGTTTAGTTTTGCACTTCTTTAAAATAAGATAATTATGCAAAAGGAACTTACTTTACTACTTACTCCTAAAGAGTCTACCGATATAGATATAATACGTAAAAAAGCCATTGGCAAACTACGAATTCAAGAATCAGAACTTACATCAGTAAAGGTATTGAAAAAATCTATTGACGCTAGAAATAGAAGCGTTAAAATGAATGTATATGTTCGTGCATATATTAATGAAGAAGAAAACGAAAGTCCTTTTGATCCAAGATTTAAGGAGGTTACGGATTCTGAGCCTATAATTATTGTAGGAAGTGGACCTGCTGGCCTTTTTGCTGCATTAAAACTTATAGAATTAGGTTATAAGCCAATAATACTTGAGCGTGGAAATGCTGTAAAAGAGCGTAGAATAGATATTGCAAAGATCAATAGAGAAAGTATCATAAATCCTGATAGCAATTACGCTTTTGGTGAAGGTGGTGCTGGAACTTTTTCGGATGGAAAATTATATACTCGTTCCAAAAAAAGAGGCAATGTGCGCAATGTATTAGATTTATTAATACACCACGGTGCTGATAAAAATATTGGAGTTGATGCTCACCCACATATTGGCACAAATAAACTACCTGCTATAATTCAAAATATTAGAAAAACAATAATAAACCATGGTGGCGAAGTTCATTTCAATACTAGAGTTGAGGAATTTATTATTGATAATAATAGGATAAAAGGAGTTATTGCAGATGGTAAAGAATATAAAGCAGATAAAGTAATTCTTGCCACAGGGCATTCTGCAAGAGACATATACACACAACTGAATAAGCAAGAAATAGAGATTGAAGCAAAAGCTTTTGCAATGGGAGTAAGAGTTGAGCACCCACAGGGTATAATTGACAGCATTCAATATCATTGCGAAATTCGTGATGAATATTTACCCGCTGCAGCATATAGCCTTGTAACTAATATAAATAATAGAGGAGTTTATTCATTTTGTATGTGCCCTGGTGGGTTTATTGTCCCTGCTGCTACATCTGACAATCAATTGGTTGTAAATGGAATGTCGCCATCCTTACGAAACTCTAAATATGCAAACTCTGGAATGGTAGTAGAAATCCGCTTGGAAGACATGGAAGATTTTAAGGAATATGGAGTTTTGGCAGGATTAAAATTTCAGGAATATTTTGAAGAACTCACTTTTAATAAAGGCGGTGAAGGACAAATAGCACCAGCGCAAAGATTAGTGGATTTTGTGAAAGGAAAAGTATCAAAAGATTTACCAGAAACATCGTATCACCCCGGAATTATATCATCACCTATGCATAAATGGTTACCTAACCATTTGCGACACAGATTGCAAGAAGGATTTAAGGCCTTTGATAAGAAAATGCAAGGATATTTAACAAATGATGCTGTAATAATTGGAGCAGAGAGTCGTACTTCATCCCCAGTTCGTATACCAAGAGACAAAGAAAGCCTAGAGCATGTGCAAATACAAGGCCTCTACCCTGCTGGCGAAGGAGCTGGATATGCTGGAGGAATTGTTTCTGCTGCTGTGGATGGAATTCGTATTGCTGAGATTATTGGTAATGAAAATTAGGAATGGGAATTAAGAATGGAGAACGATAAAAAATTATAATATTTTAATACTTCAATTATACAAATAAGGTCTATTTTTACGCTTTATAAAATATAATAAACAGAAACTATGGAAGATAATATAATATGTAATTGCATGCAAGTAAGCGAGCATGAAATTGTAGATGCAATAAAGAATAAAGGTGCAGTAAATGTACAAGACATTATGGATACAACATCAGCAGGTACTGCTTGTGGCTCATGTATTGACGATATTGAAACAATCATAAAAAGAGAAAGACAAAAATAATTAGTATAAGTTTTTTTTACGCTAAATATTATTTAAATTATAAAAGGAAAATTCATTGAATTTTCCTTTTTTGCTTTTTATAAAAACTAATCATAATTAATGTAAATTTGCATAACAACAATCAAAACCAATAGAATTGAATATAGAAAGATTTATTGCCAATAGATTTCTAAAAGAAAGTCATACAAAGTTTTCTCAAACAGCACTACGTTTGAGCACTTTAAGTATTGCGCTTGGCTTGATGGTAATGATTCTTTCAGTTAGTATTGTTACTGGTTTTCAGAATAATATTCGTAATAAGATAGCAACCTTTGATGGCCATATACGAATTACGAATTATGATTTTAATAATTCTTTGGAACTAGCTCCAATTACAATTGATACAGCTCTAGAAAACACACTTTCCAAGCATCATGGAATAAAATCAATATCTACTTTTGGGGTTAAAGGCGGTATAATAAAGGCCAATAACATAGTTCAAGGCTGTGTACTTAAAGGTATTGACGAAAATTACGACTGGTCACTATTTAACGACTGGATTATTGAAGGCAGGATTCCTAATATTATTTCTGATAAGAAAAGCACTGAAATTCTTATATCGAAAAACATTGCCAATAAACTAAATCTAGATATTGATTCAAGTTTTCTGGTTTACTTTATGCAAGACCCTCCACGAATAAGAAAATTTACTATCTGTGGGATTTATCAAAGTGGGTTTCCTGATTTTGATAATAGGTTTATTTATGGCGATATTAAGCAAATTAGAAAACTAAATAAGTGGGATAATAATCAGATATCGGGTTATGAAATTCTTATTGACAATTTCAATAAGATGGAAGCACAAACTAAATGGATTCACAAAGAAATTGACTACAACCTAAAGGCACAAAATATAAATACTCGATACAGTTTTATTATGGATTGGCTAGATTTATTGGACACCAATGTATTTTTTATCCTAGGGCTTATGGTCATGATTTCAGGAGTGGGAATGATTGCTACTTTGCTTATTCTTATTCTTGAGAAGACAAAATTTATTGGCACCATGAAAGCCATTGGAGCAACAAATAATAGTATCCGTAAGGTTTTTCTTCTATACAGTATTCACTTAAGTATTAGAGGTTTACTATTAGGAAATTTACTTGGAATTGGTTTAGCATTATTACAAAAATACTTCCATTTTATATCTCTCGATGCCGAAACTTACTATATGACATCAATTCCCATAAATATAGATATTCCTATTATTCTGCTTATTAATACTGGCGTAATAATAGTTATTGGACTTATGATGTTAGGTCCATCACGAATTATTAGTAGCATTTCGCCAGTAAAAGCACTCAGATTTGAATAATAAAAAAACTCTATGCAAACTTTATACATAATATTCGCATTTTTAATCCTTGGACTTTCATCCATCGCCCAACAACATATTGGATTTAATATTGGTTATGGAAATTCTTATTATAAGATAAAACAAGGCGAATCAAATCAGAATTCTACAATAAATTACCAAGCTAAGCCTGCCATGGAATTTGAGCTTATCTATAAAAGGAGATGGCCAGGTATTATAAATTTTGCTTCTTCTATATCGTATCAACAACACAATCTTCACATAAATGAAAGTTGGGAATCTACTAAAACATCTATCTATAAGTCAGCGGATTATAAGCTTGATAACTTATATTTGAAAGCTTTTCCTGAGTTTGTTTATGGTAATAAGATTAGGTATTACGCACAAGTAGGCCCTTCATTATCCATATTACTAAAATCACAAGTTGATGGATATTTAGATATTAATTACCTTATAAATAATCCTCCAACAGTTGTACACAACATTCTAAATAATGACGCTTCAGATATATTCAATAAATTCAGCTTTGGATTTTTTGGTGGATTAGGAATTGATTTCCCTATTGGTGAAAATTTTACCATCTCAGTTTCTTCTCAATTCGATTATTCTATTAATTCGTGGTTCAAAAGTGATAAAAATACATACAGTAGCAGAGCCTTAATGTTTAGATTAGGAGCAAATTACATAATTAGAGAACTTCGTTACTAGAAATATAATAATCTTCCCTTGCAAAAAATACAAATCCGCTTTACTAAGGCACTATTTGTTAATGTTACAAAAAAAACAAAAAGACTTATCTGTATCAATTAAAGCTGACAAATATTCATTTCATTGTTATTAAATAACAACTGTTACAAAAATCACATTAAAATAATTTTCTTTATCTTTGCGACATTAGATTATTCTAAATATGGTTCATATTTAGTCATTTATTTCACTTATTTAATTGTTTAAACAAATGAAACTATTACCAGAAAGAACGGTCGAAAGACTTAGCAAATATAGAAGAGTGTTACAAAGAGAGTTAGATAATGGTACTGACCATATTTATTCTCACGAGCTAGCAAAACTACTTCATATAACACCCGTACAGGTTCGTAGAGATATTATGTTGATTGGGCATACCGGAACATTAAGAAAAGGATACAGTATTGATAATCTTATTAAACTTATAAGTGAAATTATTGACTGCTCATCTTCAGTTCAGAATGTTGCAATTGTTGGAATTGGAAAGCTGGGACAAGCCCTACTTGATTATTTAACTGGCAGTAATACTAAGCTAAACTTAAGTGCTGTTTTTGATAATAATCCAGATAAAATTGGCACTTCATATTCTGGAACTGTATGTTATAGTATCGAAAACCTAAAGAAAATTGTAAAAAGAGAAGGAATTACAATAGGTATACTTACTGTACCACCAGAATTTGCAAAAGAAGTTAGTACTATGATGAAGGATGCTGGCATCGTTGGTATTATTAATTTTACGCCAGTTTCGCTTAAGCTTGATGGCACTTTCCTTGAAGAATATGATGTAATTACTACATTAGAAAAAGTTGCTTATTTCTCAAAACCAAAGAATGCAAAACTGCTTTAATAGCATTTTAAAATTTACAAAAGCAAAAAGCCATTGAATAATTCAATGGCTTTTTGCTTTAAATAATCTAGAAAACATAGCTAATTCCAGCTGTTAAATATCTTCCTAAAGACATTTGATCGGAACTAACCATATGCTGTTCGTCAAGAATATTTTGTGCACTTAGTTTCACTTCTAGCCCTTTATAAATTTTGTAATTAAGCGCCACGTCTAGGGCTACTAAAGGCTGTATTTCAAATTCGTTAATATCATCGATATACATCTTCCCTTGGTAATGAACATTAAAGCTATAAGATAATTTATTAAAATACTGAAATATCGATAAATTAACAATATCCTGAGGCACATAAGCAAGTATATTACCCTCTAATTCAGGTCGTTCAACAAACTCACTTATTTTTGAGCCATTAATAGTATAGTTAATATTTAAGGTGGCTTTCTTGGTAATACTATAATCCACATCCAATTCCAAACTATATAATTGTACTGAAGTTACATTCTCTTTATTATAAATCATCTTTCGTCCAAAAAGCTTGTTTCCAGTAGCAACATAATACATATAGTCATGACCAAGTGCATAATTAATATTGGATTGCAGAGCCCATCTATTTCGCTGCATTCTATATCCTATTTCTACATTATCAATCTGCTCAGGCTTAAGATTTGGACTAGCATTTTTAAAACCAATACTAATAAAACCATAGCGTGTTAAATCATCTAGCGAAGGCGCTCTATAGCCATGCGAAAGCACAGTATATATATTCATGGTAGAACTAAAATCGTATTGTAATGATAATCTAGGACTAAAACCTGTCCATTGCTTTGATTCCAACTCACCAACAAATCCCTTCATAAAATCTGTTTCTTGAGTTGGATCTTCAAGTGAGAACGAGCCATCATAAAAACTAATAGAAGCAAAATGTAATCCCAATATAGCCTTCAACTTATTAGTAATTTGCCAATTATCACTGGCATATATATTTACATTATCCATCTTGCCTTGATTTATAACTTTGTCGGTACTAGTTTGATATGCATCAACGCCATACACTCTTCCCGAGCGATAATCAGTACCGAAACTTAAACTATGGTTGGATATTTTATATCTAAAAATAGCTAAGGCACCAAAATCCTCACGATGTGAATTAACTTTTATATGAGTATAATTACCCTTTTTAAGTTTTTCAATATCACGTCCATAGTTCTCTATTTGAAAAAAGGCATTAATATCATACTTAAGCTTACTTTTATGGTTATGATAATTAAGCTTTGCAAAATGAGTTTTATAAAGAGCAACAGCTCCATTCTCCAAAAGAATTTTAGTCCCTTGCCCCCTATTCTCATCATAATAATTATACTCCATTTCGATATAAGCATTTGCATTTAGCATATAACCAACTCTTGCATTTGCACCATATTCTTCAATAAAAACAGCAGTATCAGTTTCATCCCTAATAGAGTCTGGCACTGTAATATAACCATCGCTCTTCAGACCTTTGGCCGCAAATGTATAATAAAAAGACTGCTCTCCTTCGCTAAGTTTATGCTGCAAACTAATATCAGCATTTAGAGTATTATAAGTAGAATAAGAGCTAGATATATTTCCTTGTACACCTTCTTTAATAGGTTTTTTATGAACTAGGTTTATTGCTCCACCCATTGCATTATTTCCATAAAGTGCAGCTCCAGGCCCCTTAAGAACCTCTATTCTTTCAAAATCTGACTCAATAATTCTATTCCAGTTTGTACCACCGCCATCTGATTTATTGATTGGCACACCTTCAATAAGAGTAAGCTGTCGGCCAGGCTCTGAGCCTACTATAGAACGTAGCCCAACAACAGATTTTCCAAAAATACCATAAGGTCTATCAACATAAACCCCAGAAATAAACTTAAGATTTTGATCTATTTTATCAGAAGGAATAAGGTTCATTTTCTTTAGAGAAACAACAGAAATATCAGCAGGCACATTCATTATATTATTCTCACTACGAGAACCAATAATACTTACTTCCTCAGTTGTAAACTGAATTTCTTCCAATATAATATTTCCAAGTTGGACATCGCTATTTCTAATTTCAAATGGTATATGTCTAGTCTTAAAACCCATATAACTAACAGTGACAGAACAACTAACATAACCATTAAGACTAAGTCCAAACTCACCATTGCCATTAGTAATAGCATATATATTTAGCGAATCGCATTTGATATGAGCGCCAATTAAGGGCTTATTATCATCATTAAGCACAATACCTCTTACACTCTGTGCATGAGAAAGTGAGGCCAGTAAAATTAATAAAAATGTAAAAATAAAAATACGCATAAAATGATTTTTTAAGCGCAGTATTTCAAAGTTTCAGAGCTAATCCTTATGTTTTATTACTTAGCTTACTAGGTAAATATTTGCTTGCTTAGTAATAATAAATTGGGAGCTTGAAACTTTGAAAAATCATAAAAAGCAAGAATGCTTATAAATAATTTTAAGATATTTCGTGCTTACCCCTTTCCAATTCATTCCATTATAGTATATAATGAAAATCGGGAGGCATAATTGTTTCCTCTTATACCCATCGGTTAGTTATTCATTGGCACTGCCTTTAGAACAAAAAACTCGGTTTAGCATTCTTTAAAACAAGTGAAATTCTGCTTGGTTAAAGATTAAATTTCAAATACAAATTTACACTAATTTCAATATATATTTTAATAAAAAACCGCTAATTAGAAGATATTTGTTTCAAAATATTAATACATTTCTGTGCATAATGTCAAACATAGGGTGCTTTTTTTTAGTACTTTTACTTTTCTAATTTTACAACAAAATGAAATCAATAGAGCAGTTATATAATATAGCAAGAAGGACTTATATTCTAAGGCTTTCTATGCTAACAATTATACCATATGCTGCACTTACATTTCTATTTGCATATTTTGTGTTAAATGATTCAGAAGGTATTTTGTCAGCACTTTTTCGAGCTTTTATCTTATCAATCACTTTTGCTATTTTTTCTTCATCGCTAACAATGATTACTATATTTAAGAAATCGAAAGTAATAAAACATTATAATATTCTATATGATAAATTTCACAAGATAGATAAGTCTCTCCTTTTACTATTATCTCTTTATCTAATACAAAACAAAAAGATATATAGTCTAGAAAAGAAACACTATTTTAATAAGCAAATGAAGTTTTTGAGCAAGTCTTTTGGCATTAGTTATAATACAGAAGAGGATGAAGAGGTGGTACAAGAAATACTATTTTTTGCTAAAAGCATAAATTTTAACGATAATAATGACTGATACACAGATAGATCAAAAGATGGAAGCCCCAGAAGGTTTCAAAGAGATAATATTTCCTAAACAATATGGTATTGGTCGCTCATACGTAGGTGGAGATACTGATAAGAACCGACTCCGAGTAAAGTATTTTATCCGCAAAAGTGATAAAAGATTTTTTGCCAAAGTATTTTTTGGCGTAATGGCGCAAGGCCCTCCTTTTCATGCACATGGAGGAAGTCAAGCTGCTGTACTCGATGAGACAATGGGCCTTGCTGCATGGGTAGCAGATAAATCTGTAGTTTCAGCAAGTATAAAAGTGGAATATGTAAAGATGCTTAAACTACTACAAGTTTGCACCATAGAAACATGGATAGAAAAGGTTGACGGTCGTAAAGTATGGGTTAAATCGGAACTTAAAGATGAAAATAATATCGTTTATTCTAGAGGCACTGGTTTGTTTATAATTATTCCTGACGAAAAGATTAGTAAAAATGGGTTTCATAAAGAACTTAGAGAACAGGTAGATTTATAATGGTGTAATGGTGTAATGGTATAATGGTTTAATGGTTCAATGGTTCAATGGTATAATGGTTTAATGGTTTAATTATTTAATGGTTTAATGGTATAATGGTTTAATTATTTAATGGTATAATGGTATAATGGTTTAATGGTTTAATGGTATAATGGTTCAATGGTATAATGGTTCAATGGTATAATTGTATTTATTGTAATCTCCACATCCTCAAATCTCCACATTTTCACATTTCCAAATCCTCACATTTCCAAATCCTCTCCAGGGCTGGCGCGGATTTGTAATCCGTGCATTTGCTGAATAATCTGTAAGCAGTTTTACTTTGGCATCGTTTTAAGCTAAGGATAATTCAATCATAGTGTGGATATTAACTAATAAAAATAAGGCACAGATTACAAATCTGCGCCAGCTGTG
>QMPB01000080.1 GCA_003648395.1 Bacteroidota bacterium | reverse complement strand
GCTTTTTATCAAAAGAAGGAATGCCTTCTATCCCTGAGATAAATACATAAGGAAGCCCTTCGTCGCCATGCACATCAAGATTAAAATCCATTCCTATTTCTCTCATTTTTTGTTTTGCATAATATACTTCTGGGCTATTCTCAATATTAGGATTTGCCCATTCTCTATTAAGATTTATACCATTGGCATTTACTCTTAAATTACCTAATATACTGCCATCAATATTCATATTAGGGATAAGATATAGGTTGGCTTTTTTAAGCAAACTAACTGAGGAAGAATCTTCCTCATCGAGTATGCGGCTAATAAGTCCAAGCATAAACCACTCAGCCATAGATTCGCCAGGGTGCTGACGAGCAATTACCCAAAGTTTTTTCTTTGTATTATCACCATCCCCTATTCTCAGAAAATCAATAGGTCTTCCCTGTATAGTTTCTCCTATGCTTTCTAGCTTACATAATGGAGATTGCTGCGCACTATTTACCAAATTCAGATGCTGCTCATAGGAAAATGGGGCAAAATAAGCAATATAAACAGAGTCATAATCTGGCGTAAATTCCATACTCAAAACTCCATCTTTATAATCTGTAGGTATCTGAAACCATATTTCGCGATCGTAAGAAGCTCTAACTTGATAATTCTCCCAACCTTCGGGATATGCAGCATCTCCAGCATTTATAATATTTAATTTGCAAGCCTGATCTTTGCCACCTTGCATTCTAAAATAAAACCACTGCAAGAAATCAGATTTAGTATCCTTTTCTATTTTAAGTTGTATATTATTACTGTCTTTTATATCGATTACTTCAATGTTTCCTGCATCAAAGTTTGAACTTATACTTATGCTCATAATTTTTTATTTAAATTTAATAAGACTGCTAATATACAAAAACTCATCTTTAATTTGATTTAATAAAATGAGCTTTTTAATTGGCTGCTGATAATTATAACTCTATGTTGCTAATAATATACTTGCTTTAGACGCTGATTGTTATGATTATTATGATTGTTTTAGTCCTGCCCTCCTTGCGGCAAACAGACTAAAACCTTTCATTACAATCTAAGTATTTTAATTATAATTGGCATAACAACCATAATTATACCAATTTGGTATCAAAATACGCTATAAATAAATTGGAATATATTTTCCTATTAGAAGGCAAAAATTATTTGCATAGCCGTAGCTATGGAAATAATTTTTAACGCAGTAATAGGGAAATATAAACGATTTATATGGCGTGTTTTGGTATTAATTTGGTATTAATCCAATAGAACAAAAAAAGGCTAGATTGAAACAACCTAGCCTAATATTTTATCTATAAAATGTTCAAACTATCGGCGTGCCTCATTTGAAAATTTTGCACTATAAGTTTCGAAAATTGTATTTGCATGTTGTTGAATATCTGCCTGACCATATTGACCTGCCAAGCGAGAAACGTCTCTTACAATAACTAATGCATTATTCTTTTCGTTAATATACTCGCCAAATACTTTATCGTTATAATAAAACTTAAGGTCGTGAAGAGCAATATCGGCCAAACGTTGAGAAATAGCATTTGCTTTTTCAATTTCGCCAACTCTGTAATAACCTTCCATTATAGGAACCATAAAGAAATCATAAGGAACAGTTTCTTCAGGAAGAACCTCCATACATCTATCCAGCACTTTAAGAGCTCTCTCATTATCACCTTCTTTTATTAGCTCAGTAGTAAGGCGAGCAAAGTTGCTTCTATAGTTTCTGATGGAGCGCATATGATGCTCATCAAAATATAGACTCTCGTCATTAAGCCCATCATATTTAAATACGTTCATTATACTATTATAAAGAACATCTGTATTTACTCTACCATATGAACCTTGAGTATAGTTTCCGCTACTCTTAATTGGCACTAGGCGATATGTCATTCCATCGAGCTGGAAATACTGCATTAGGTCTAAATAAGCATCAGCACCTGTTGTAATAGCATAATAAATTGGTCTATCCCAATTAAAGGAGGCCAACATTTCCATCATCATCAGATTATTCTTCTGAACAAGATTCTTATTTATTTTCCACTCTACTTTATCAACAATTAAAGCAGTATCTTTTTCTGCAACAGTACCATTTGCCACCACTTTCTTTTTATCAACTTTTATATAAACATTTTTTGTTGGCAAATAGTTCATACTTGAACCATCGCGTAGTTGCATTTTAGTTTTAGGATTAGAGCTAAAATAAAAGTTCATTATATCTCTAATATTATAATACTGTCCTTTTTTGGCTACTTTATTCTCCTCAAAGAAATAACCAGCATCATTTGTTCCTTGTATATATTGGTCTCTACCAATACTCAAAGGAATAGGATCTGCATCATAAGATTTTCTTCTCATTTGATCTACATACCAGTCGGTATTAAATAAACTAAGGTTTACAATCTTAATATCTGTACGTACACCTTCAACCTCTTGAGCATACCAAAGAGGGAAAGTATCGTTATCTCCATTAGTAAACAGAATTGCATTTTTTTCGCAAGAGTTCAGATAATTCTTAGCAATATTCAGTGTATTATATCTGCCAGATCTATCATGATCGTCCCAGTTTTCGCTAGCCAAAACTCCTGGTACAAGCACTAGGGTAATAGCTGTAGCAGCTATAGCAGTAACTTTGGGATTAACTTTGGTTCGCAATAAATCATATATTGCTAAAACACCTAAGCCAAGCCATATTGCAAAGGCATAGAAGGATGCCACGTATGCATAATCTCTTTCGCGAGGCTGATAAGGATATTGATTAAGATAGACTACAATTGCAAGCCCTGTCATTAAGAATAATGCTAGAACAACAACTCCATCTTTATAATTTTTCATAAAGTGATAAACCATTCCCAATAATCCCAATAATAATGGCAAGAAGTAATACTTATTATTCCCTTTATTATTCAGCAAATTCATAGGAAGCATACTCTGATCTCCCAATCGGGCAGTATCAATAGCGCTTATACCAGAAATCCAGTTGCCATGTAATTTATCGCCATGCCCTTGAATATCATTCTGACGACCAACAAAATTCCACATAAAGTAGCGCAAATACATATGCCCTATCTGATAATTGACAAAGAAATTAAGGTTATCGCCAAAACTAGGCACCTCTATTACTTTCTGTTTCCCTTGATCAGTTACAGTAATCCTCTTAGGATTATTCATATAACTTTTATAAACATTGGCATGTGGCGCACGTTGATTACTCCACATTCGAGGAAAGAACGTTGTTACATTACTCGCATAAGTCGGAGTTCTATTTTTTCTTAAATCCGTTAAAACGTAAGCTTGTTTTATGGAATATGATGCATTATTTTTCTCGGCAATAAACTTCTCAGCATCTTTTTTATACTGATAAAATTTTATTAAGCCTCTATCACCAACCTTAATTTTTGATGATTTTGGCAAGCTCTTTTCTACTACAACACAGTATAATTTTGTATAAACGGCAGATTTATCTTCCCATTGACTACCAGGATTTGTTGGCGAGTTGAAATAAGGGCCAGTTAGCAATGGCGTAGAACCATATTGCTCACGATTTAAGTATGCCAACATTGATGTTGCATCCTCAGGGTTATTCTCATCAATAGGAGTATTAGCATTTGATCTAATTACAAGAATAAAGAATGAAGAATATCCAATAATTAAGAATGTAACTCCCAAAATTACCGTATTGGCAACAAGTTTCTTATTCTTTTGAGTATAAAATAATCCATAAGCAATAGACGCAAGTACAATAAAGAAATATACAATAGTACCACTATGGAAAGGCATTCCAAGATTATTAACAAAGAATATTTCAAAATTACCAGCAAGGATAACAACCCATGGAATAATACCATACATTATTATTGCCAATAGAAAAATTGATAAAATACCCGATAAAATGATTCCCTTAGGAGAAGTTTCGTATTTCTTGAAATAGTAAATATAAACTAATGCCGGAATAGTTAGCAAGTTAAGAAGGTGAACACCTATGGAAAGGCCTATAAGGTATGCTATAAGAATTAACCAACGGTATCCATGTCGCTTATCGGCCACATCTTCCCATTTGAGCATTGCCCAAAATACAATTGCTGTAAAGAACGAACTAAGTGCGTACACCTCGCCCTCTACTGCCGAAAACCAAAACGAATCGGTAAAAGTATAAGCTAAAGCTCCCACAAGTCCACTACCAATAATAGCAATAAGATTAGCTCCTTCAATTTTTGCATTATCGCCTTTGATAATCATTTTGCGAGCAAGATGAGTTATCGACCAGAACAAAAATAGAATAGTAAAACTACTTGCAAAAGCTGACATTACATTAACCATAAACGCCACTTGAGAGGTATCGGTAGCAAATAAACTAAAAAACTTTCCTAAAAGTTGAAAAAATGGTGCCCCTGGAGGGTGACCAACTTGTAATTTATATGCTGTTGCAATATACTCTCCACAGTCCCAAAGACTTGCTGTTGGCTCTGCCGTTAAAAGATACACTGTTGATGCTAAGGCAAATACTGCCCAGCCAATCCAGTTATTTAACTTTTGATAAACTTTCATATGTTTTGTTTTGTAAGTTTTGTTGCATAAATTAAAAATCCTTTTTAAGGCTTTTATAACTAATTTTTCGATCCACGAATTTAAAAAAAAAACGTTGCTAACTAATACTTATTATCCCTTTAACAAAAAATAATACAATACTTAAGAAATATTTAGCTAATCTTCTGTTTCCAATTCCCATATTTGCTCATTATCCCAGTTAGCTCTTATATCAATTATTTTATTCACATAATAAATTCTTTCAGGTAAAAGGCGCTTTTCAAAATCACCTCTATCCCATTTTCCATTTCCATTATTATCAAGAATAGCCTTAATTTTATATTTTCCAGGAATCATATATGGGTATTTAATTAATTGCGATTCGTTAATAAAATCTTCTCTAATAATCTCTTCCTTAGCATTTAAAAGTTGTACTATTAGAGAGTTATTGCCAGGATAATTCACTTCTAAATCAAGACTACCATACTCGCGAAGTTCAGTGGTCGAAAAAATCCTTTCTATGGAATCGTTGGTAGAATTATACAAATCGAAGAAAGTACTATCGTCTACTACTAATTTATATTTTTTTCTCTCCTCAAAATTTGCTTTTATACTAACTCTTTTTCTTCTGTCTTCATTAGTTATACGAGTTTCAATCTTTACGGGTCTCCACAAAGTATCTCGTGCTTTATATAGATGTATTCTATCAGCTTGGTATTTCGCAAGAGGCACTTCAAATGCAAAACTCAATTCAGAGAAAAAATGTATTGATCTAGTTATTTTATCAGATATTTTTATCTTTACAATAACCTTCTTTTTGATGGTATCTGTTTTTTCTTTATTTTTCTTTTTATTACCAAAAATAGCAAAGCTAGAGCTTGAAGATTTCCTTTTTTGCTTTTTTGCTAATACAATTTCTAAAGTATCTAAATGCAAATCGCCATCAGCAACAATAATGTCTATAAAATCTTGCTCAACACCCATAAGATAGCAAGTTACACTATCTCTATCATTACCATAAACATCAAAATGCCAATCTTTTTCTGGCTCAAAATTCAATGGAATAAGATTAAAATTATCAATAGGTTTATTGAAAGTAAAAAGTATTTTTTTAGTCGGAGTCACTTTCTTATCCATATACTTTATCTCATCAGGCCATTCCTGAAAAACAAAAAGATTCAAATCCTTAGGTTTCTCCTTTTTAGGCTTTACACTATCGTTACCTATAAACTCTGATGGGTGATATGGCGAAACTAAGGTCTTGCAAAAAGCTATTTCCTCATCTTCTTGGTCGTAAATATAATTCCTATTTGCATCCTTCAATGCATAAATTTGATATTCTCCAGGAGCTAAATTAGGAAGTTTAAAATTACCAATTTTATTAGCTTTTGTAAGGTAATATGGTTTTTCTTTATAAATAACACTATCGTCTTTAGACTTATAAAGCATCACAAAGAGTTCGTCATAATTAGTATGATCAAAGGCTTTTACAGCAGACCCTTCTATTATTAACGAATCAACAATAGCACCTGTAGAAAAAACATAAGAGAAATTACGCACAGGTATTCTTTCCTTATAATTAACAACAGCATTGCCAAAGAATATAGTATAGGTAGTGTTTTCTTTCAAAGAGTCAGGAATCTCTACAATAAGCTTTTTTCCATTGACACTAACTATAGGTTTCTCGGGCATTTGTGGCGATACTACCATTTGTTGATTTAGTTTATCAAGTACAATAAACTCATCAAATTTTATCACAACCTTATTTTCTGCAAAATTTACACTTCCATTTTGCGGATTATAATTTAATGCCACAGGTGCACTTGTATCCTTTGTCCCTCCTGTAGGCCTTACTATAGTAGCGCAAGCACTTATGGCTATAACTATAGCTATAGCTATATATGTTCTAATTCTTCTTTGCATAAAAATATTTTTCCAAAGGCAAAGATATAATAAATAGTTTTTGATGTAATGAAAGTGAAGCCGCTGTTTACTAATTTTTAGTAATATTATTATAGAAAGCTAATATACAAGCCTTTTTTTAATTATTTTTGTTAATAATTATCCATCTAATATTGCATAATATGAAGCAGCACATTATTAATTCTTCTTTTATTCTATTCTTTTTGATTATAGGAGTTTCTTCCTATTCTCAAGTAGAGAAAGATACTGTTAATACCAAAACCATGCAAACTATTAATAGTTTGGATGAGCCAATTCATGTTGGTCTGGTGCTAAGTGGTGGTGGCGCCAAGGGGCTTGCCCATATTGGAGTATTAAAAGTACTTGAAGAAGAGGGAATTTATGTGGATTTTATTGGAGGTACAAGTATGGGTGGTCTTGTTGGCGGTTTATATGCCAGTGGATACAGCCCTTGGGAACTTGACTCTATTACAAAATCAATGCCTTGGACAAAATTAATGAGTGACGAACCCGAACGCTCAGATTTGCCCGTTGATGAAAAAATAAATAATGACCAATATCTTCTAAGTCTGCCTGTTAAAGGTTTTATTCCTGGTTTACCAAAAGGGCTTCGAGAAGGGCAACTTGTTCTTAATTACATTAATAAACTAACATGGCCTGTTGCCGACATCAAAGATTTTTCCAAGCTTCCTATACCTTTCTTTTGTGTAGCTACAAAACTTGCAACAGGTGATACTATGGTGCTTGATAATGGCGATCTTTCTCTTGCACTTAGAGCTACCATGTCCATCCCTACAATATTTAACCCTGTTGATTTTCAAGGGCATATGCTTATTGATGGTATGATGGTGAATAACTTTCCCATAGATATTATGAAACTTAATAAGGAGGTCGACTTTATAATTGGTGTAGATGTGGGTTCTCCTTTACTAAATATAGATGAAATTACAAGCATACTAAGCATATTAGAACAAACAAGTAGCTACCATGCCTATAATAGATTGTTAGAAAATATTAAACTAACAGATCTATACCTCAAGCCTGAAACAGATGATATATCAGCCTTAGATTTTAGCGATGTAGGAAAGGTAATTGATAGAGGTGAGAATATTGCTCGTGCAAATATTGACAAGATAAGAGCATTAGCAAAAAAAATAAAGGACAATAAGAAAAAGTATGAAACTGCAAGAGAAATTCAAAAACCTGATATTTTTTATATATCAAAAGTAAATATCATAGGATTGGATAATGTACCTGAAACTATGGTATTAGGGCGTTTGGGATTAAACTTACCAGGGACTAACGATATAATGCGTATAAACAATGCAATTGACAGACTTTATAGCAGTAACTTCTTTAAATCTATTAATTACAAATTAGAAAAAACTCTTGATTCCTATATTCTAAATATAGAAGTTGAAGAAAAATCAGAGAATCGTTTTGAAATTGGAGCTAATTATAATTACGACCTTGGAGCTAATTTGAAAGTTAATTTCCTATTCAACAACTTCCTTATTAAAGGTTCTAAAACCAATATGTCTATCAAAATGGGGAATTCTCCAGCTGGCGAAATACTGTTTTTATCAGAAAGAGGACAGAGGGTTGGTTTTGGTTTAGATATAGGTTATAAATCTAGACCTTACTATACATATAATGATGATTTTAAGTCTATTAAAGGTAAATACTTTACTCGTTTCGGAAATATAAGTGCATTTGGAAATATTAATTACTCCAATAATTCAAATTTGGTAATTGGAGTTAATCTAGAGTTTTTTGATATCTCTGCCGAAGTATCACCAATCCCTGTTGAGGGTTTAGCTATTTTTTATAATAATATTTATTTAAAATTTATTAATGACAGTTACGACAATAAATACTTCCCCACTAAAGGAACATTCTTGAGTATGCAAACCAGTTATGTTAACGTGGGAAGACCAGAAACTGGTGTATTTTCTAAAGTAAAAATGGGATCAGTATTAAATATAACAAATAGGCTAAGTTTCTTGCCAAAATTATTTGTTGGAGGATTATGGAGTACAGACAATAGTAGTGAATATGCATATTACTTTATTATTGGTGGTAGCAATCAAAAAGAATATGCAAACAGTGTTTATATGCCAGGCGTACCGTTTAGTGCTTTTATAATAAATAATGTAGCCATCACTTATCTAGATTTAAGATATAAACTAGGGAAATCTCATTACATATATTTAAGACCTAATGCAGCTCTAGTATCAAACTATTTTGAAGAGCTCCTAACAAATTCAATATTAATATTTTCTGCTTCAGTAGGTTATACTTATAACTCCCCAATAGGACCAATAGGATTACAATTAAATACTTCAACATTAAATAAGGAATTGGGATTATATATTAATATTGGAATGGATATATAATTCCCATTTGATATAAAGCTAAACTGCAAAAGCAGTAAGCTTAGCTTCTATTATATCCATAATACTCAGTGCTTTAGTAGCATCTAGTGGGTAAGCAAAGCATTTAATTTCATAGTTATCAGCAATCTTCTTTGCAGCAATAGTATTATGGTCATAAATACCTGTAAGCTTATAACTTCCATTATTCTTAATTTGAGTTATATGCTCATCAATATCATCTCCCAGACCAAAAAATTGCAAGGTGTTTCATAAAACTACGACTTTTATCAAAAATAAGTCTATTTATTTAGCTATAAAACACTTAAATTTGCAGATAATTAAAGTACAATTGTTAATAATTAAAAAGCATAAATGACTGACACATACCGCCATAAAGGAATGCGCCGCGCATTAGTTGAAGAAATAATAAAGAAGGGTATTACCAATGAGTCTGTTATTAAGGCAATTGGAAAAATACCTCGGCACCAATTCCTTGATTCTTCTTTCGATAGATTTGCTTATAATGATGTTGCATTCCCCATAGGATCGGGGCAAACAATATCACAACCATTTACTGTAGCTTTTCAGTCCGAACTCTTAGAAATAAAACGTGGCGATAAAATCCTAGAAGTAGGAACTGGCTCTGGCTATCAGGCAAGTGTGCTATGCGAATTAGGAGCAAAGGTTTATAGTATCGAACGTCAGAAAAAACTTTATGATAAGACTTCCAAATTTCTTAATAAAATGGGGTATCGCCTGAACCTCTTTTATGGAGATGGTTATAAAGGGCTTCCAACTTATGGGCCTTTTGACAAAATAATAATTACTGCAGGAGCGCCTGAGATTCCTAAGAAACTACTATTACAACTCAAAATTGGCGGTTGGATGATTATTCCAATTGGAGGAGATGATGGTCAAATTATGACAAAAGTAATAAGAGTAGGAGAAAAAGAATTTCATAAAGAAACATTTGGCAACTTTGCCTTTGTACCAATGCTAAAGAATAAAGCTATGGATTAATTAAATCGTCATACTTCGGTACAATTTTTCTAGGGAAAAATCACTCAGTATGACGTTTTTCATATAAAATATAAGAATTAACTAACACCAATATCATGCTTAAAAAAGTACCACATACATACGTAATAGTATTTGCAATTCTTATTATTGCAGGAATCGCAACTTGGTTTATTCCAGGTGGCGAATACGAAAGAACTACCAAAATTGTAGATGGAGTATCTCGCACAGTTATTATTGACGGCTCTTTTCATCAAGTAGAATCACAACCTCAAACATGGGAGATTTTCTCTGCTTTTTTCAACGGTTTTGAGAAACAAGCAGGAATTATTGTTTTTATACTAATGATTGGTGGTGCATTTTGGATTATGAATCAAAGTAGAGCTATAGATGTGGGAATATATTCATTCCTTGGTTTTACTAAAAAGATTGAACATTGGCGAGCCTTAAAATTTGTTGGTGTAGATAATGTAATTCTGATACTTATAATGACAATGTTTAGTGCTTTTGGGGCAATATTTGGCATGAGCGAAGAGACCATTGCTTTTATAATAATTATAGTCCCCTTAGCAATAAGTATGGGCTACGATTCCATTACGGGAGTGGCAATAGTATTTGTTGCTGCAGGATTAGGTTTTGCTGGAGCTATCCTCAACCCCTTTACCATAGGAATTGCACAGGGGCTTTCTGATTTACAGTTATTCTCTGGCATGGGTTACAGAATGGTTTCATGGGTAGTTATCAATACTGTAGGCTTTACCTTCATTCTTATTTATGCTAATAAAATTAAGAAAAATCCTGAAAAATCTCTCACTTATAAAATTGATGATTATTGGCGCCAGCGAAATAGTACGGACGTGGAAGATGTGGAATATTTTACACCTCAAGCAGCATGGATTGTTTATGCAATTACATTAATTGTACTTATTCTTTTTTCCTTTGATTTTAGCCTTCTGCATAATATGCATATTAGTAATATTAGCAATATTAGCATGAATATTACTGAAATGAAAATTGGAAATAGCTCTTATCATATGCCGGCACTGCCTATTTCAGCAGGACTATTTGCTATTCTGGGATTATTTTCGCTTCGCAAATCGGTTCATTTTTTCATTCTTACCTTATTACTTTTCACCATAATATTTCTAATTGTTGGAGTTATGGGATACAATTGGTATATAATGGAAATTGCAACATTATTCTTTGTGATGGGTTTATTATCAGGTATATCCATGAGTTATTCGGCAGATAATATTGTAAAACACTTTATTGATGGTGTAAAAGATATTACTTCTGCGGCACTAGTAGTTGGCCTTGCAGGAGGTATAATTCTAATTTTGCAAGAGGGAAAAGTAATTGATACAATTCTTAATAGCTTATCGTCGTCAATGGAAGGGATGGGTAAAGTTGGTTCCGTAGAAATGATGTATGTAATTCAGAATGTGATAAATATAATTATCCCATCGGGCTCGGCAAAGGCTGCGCTTACTATGCCAATTATGGCTCCTTTTTCTGATGTTATTGGCATAAGCAGACAAGCAACAGTAATGGCTTTTCAGTTTGGTGATGGTTTTACAAATATGATAACTCCCACTTCAGGAGTGCTAATTGGAGTGCTTGGTGTTGCTCGTATTCCTTACGATATATGGGTAAAATGGATTTGGAAATTAATACTTGCTTTATTAATTGTTGGAGCGTTGTTGTTAATTCCTACAGTACTTATGACTTTGGAAGGATTTTAGATTAATTATTAATGTTTAATTATTAATGCAGCAAAGGTGTTAGTATGCAGCCCACGCATATGCTCTGGCTCAGTTGGTGTCTTATGCCTAATCATTTTCATTTGATGGTATTGGTTAATGATGTCACTGGAAGCGCGACTCAAAGTCGCACCTCCAATGATATCAACAACTCTAAAACAATTGACCTTAACCATTCTATTGGAATAATGATAGCGTCATACACTAGGGCCATTAATAAACAAAGAAATATGATTGGTTCATTAATTAGATCAAAAACCAAAGCAGAATGCATCGATTGCGTAAGCGATTTAAGCCCTTAGAGTCATCAGCTCACTGTTAGGTGGGCGTAGCAAGAAGCCTTCGCTCAAGAGAAGCGCCTTTGTTCATCATGTCAATTATTTTTATATATTTGTCATTTCCAATACTAATCATATTAACTATGCAGAAAATACTTTTAATTGCATTCCTTCTCATTGGGATGAATATCACTCTTTTTGCTAAAGATTTCAAGGAAGTTGTTGCAAAAGAAAACGCAGTTGAATTAACCATCAGCCAGAAGATAAATCATTGGTTTGAG
>QMPB01000079.1 GCA_003648395.1 Bacteroidota bacterium | reverse complement strand
TATATTTTTTGTATGGATAGCAGTATATATTGATGAAAAAACTTTTTAAAAAGCAATTGCTATTATTATGATTCTTATGCTAGGTTTCATTTTTTATAAACCTCAATTGTGGTTAAAAGGGCAAGAAGAGTTAATTAATAAAAAAGTTAGCCCATTTATTATGTTTGTGTTTTTCTTGATTGGTATCTATGGAGGATTCATTCATGTTGGGATAGGTTATTTACTTTTAATGGGTATAGTTTTAGGTGCAGGATATGACTTAGTGAAGGCAAATGCAATAAAAGTTTTCATCGTATTGTTATATGTACCCTTTAGCTTAGTTGTATTTATATATAATGATCAAGTTAATTATTTATATGGTTTTGTATTAGCTATAGGAAATGTTCTGGGTGCAGTATTAGCTAGTAAATTGGCTATAGAAAATGGTGCAAATTTTATAAGATGGGTTATTGCTGCAGTTGTAGCTATTACTGCAGCAAATGTCTTTGGATTAATTGATATAAAATCTATTTTAGCAGCATAAAAAAAGAGCCAATAAACAATATATTAGGCTCTTTCTTCTATTTTATTGATAAAATTTACTCTATTTTTATGTTTAATTCCATCGCTGCAATGTCAGTTTCGCTGCCGTAATCAACTATTCCTAATATATTATATTCTCCTTTAGATAAATCTTTTGGAATAGTAAATTTAATTTGACGAAGACCTCCTGGTAAAATAGTATAACCTTTTGTTTTTACTTGTCTTTTTTCACCATTTTTTAAATTAACCATATCAAGATAGGGAACACAATTAGCAATAGCATCACCAATATTTTTTGTATCCATCACAAGTGTTCTAATAGAATCATTAGAATTAATAGTGTCTTCGTAAAATTTCTCAACTATAACTTCAGTATAGGTAACACTTGGAGGCGTTTGAAACAAGTGAATTAGAAAACTAAAAGTTGAAACAATAGCCATACCAGTTACATTTTCTCCTTTTTCTGTTGGACCTGTATTTTCTTTCGATATTTTTACTGATGCAAGAGCCCAACGAACAGAATTTGCTTCAGGTGTATTTGGTAATTGAAGTAATATTTCAACCTCCTGTGTTTCACCTGCTGCGAGTTCAAAAAATGAAGGCGAGGCAGATAACCAATCAGCCATACCATGGTCTGATGTTCTGTTTGTATCAATTTGGGTTTTTCCTCTATTTCCTGAAGATCCAAAGTTGATAAAGTTAACAGTAAATGTTTGTAGCTTAGTGCCATTATTTGTTACTCTAAGCTTTTGACTTTTGTAATTACCTGGACTAACATTGTAGTAAAATCTTGATGGCGAAACAGAGACACTTTGTGAATATGCAATAGTGCTTGCCAAAAGAAAAGCAAATAATACAATATAATTTTTCATAATAATTTGTTTGAATATAAATACAATCTGCAAATATAATTTAAAAAGAATATCTCTTAAATATTTTTATCAAAATCAATATCAACTTCTATACCGATATTAAGAACTTTATATATTTCATCCATTTCGTCAAGAATTGGTGAATATGATTCAGTAATTACAACTTTACCTTTAGCCCTATTCACAACACTTTGCCTTTTTGCAGTTTCTCCATTCTTTACTTTTTCCCATAAGGTGTTAAATTTATCAAGTTCACTGTCTTGAATAAAAGAACGAAGATTGTGTCCTTCTGCTTTTTCTTTTGATATGCCTAAAAGTTCTAAAGCGTTCTCATTTAAATTCAGAATATTAGCATTTATATCAAGTTCACCAACCAAATATGATGTATTTAGGGCGCTAAGAACACCATTCATTTCAATTTCTCTTCGGGCAGACTCTTCTTGAGTGGTTTGTAGTTCTTCCATATTCTGACGCATTTCCTCTTCTTGTGCGGCAAGTTCCTCTGATTTTAGTTTGGATTCTTCAAGTAAAGTCACAGTTTTAATATTTACTTTAACGGAAGATATAGTTGAAGCTATGCTTTCTGCAACTTTCTCGATAAAGTCGATTTGGTACTGACTAAATTTATTGAAACTAGCCATCTCAATAACTCCATATACATTATCGTTGAACGATAATGGAGTAATTAATAATGACCTAGGGTTGGCATCTCCTAATCCACTTGTAATACTAACATAATTATCAGGAATATCAGTCATATGAATAGTCTGAGCCTCTAAGTAGCATTGCCCAACTAAATTTTCGCCTGCTTGTATTTTTTTATCCACAAATTTCTTTCTGTCATAAGCGTAACAAGAACTCATTTCTAAAAAAGTGTCACTATCGTCTTCGTTATTCACTAGGAATATGGTCCCTTGATTTGAATTAGTATATTTTACTAATTTGCTAATTACATTATAAGTAAAAGACTCCATATTGTCAGTATTATTACGTAAGAGTTCTCCAAATTTTGCAAAACCTACTGTAGCCCATTTTTGCTCTTCTTCATTTTTTCTTCTTGTTTCCTCTTCCTCTCTTGCCCTTTGAAGACTATCTCTCATCTCAATAAGAGCATTTCCTAACACGTCTTCTTCGCTTAAGGCTTTAAATTTTGCATCTAAATCTCCCTTACCAATTTCTCTCGCAAAATGAGCCGTATTTGTTAAATTATTGATTAAAGTATTGGAAGAATTAGCAATGTCACCAATCTCATCATTTCTCTTTATGTTTAACTCTTTTACAGAGTTTATTTTACCTTTTGATAATAGTTCTAAGCTATTTGTGATTTTAGAAAGAGGATTTGTAATGTTTTTTGAGATAAAGAAAATAACTATTATTAATAGTATAATTCCAATACCGCCAACAAGAAATGAACTTCTAAAATTGCTATTAGTTTGGTTAATTATTACTTCACGAGGAACGGCAACACCAACCATCCATGGATGTGATGTGCCAGCTATAGTAAATGGATAAAAAGTATAGTAGAAATCACCTTCATTTTTAATATTTAGATTAGTAGAAAATGGTTTGCCTTCTTTTATTTTACTTTTAATATCAATATTTGTATTAGAAAAATCATTAATAATTGATTTTCCAACAAGCTCATTGTGCTCTTTATTTCCAACGTATATTCCTTTATTTGAAATAAGAAATATATTAGAACTATAAATGTTTTCAGCTTCGTTGATAATATCATTAAATCTAGACATTGGGATATCAATTCCACATAAACCAGCATACCTTCCATTTATAACTACAGGAGATGCTACACTAGCAACCATTTTTGATTCTCCATCATATACGTCAGTATATGGCTCGGTTAAAAATTCTGATTTACTAGTTTTTAATTGTAAATATAGGCTTCCTGGAGTGTCACCATTAGTATTCATTGAGTCACGCTCAATTACTACTTTGTCAGAAGACTTGAAAATATTAATTCGTATTCTTCCGTAATTCTTTTTCCAGGCTGTACTTAGGTTTGATCTTTCCCAACTCATCCATATTGCCTGATAGTAAGGGTATTTTGAGAATATTTTAGTTTGAATATTAACAGTTCGGCTTAGTTTTGTTTCTGCGTCATAACTTTGCATAGTCTCAAATTGATCGGCCATTGTGCGCGAAACTTTAATCTCTTCTGTTAAATAGGATCTCACTAAATTAGCATATTTCCCAGCATAGGAGGCTGCTGTTTTTTCCATATCAGCTAATCTAATAGGCTTTATTATAAAAGCCATATAGCCAAGAGATAATACAAAAATAAAAATGGTAACTCCTAATATGGATACCATTAACTTTGAGTTGAGTTTTAGTTTCATAACTAAAAAGTTGTTATTAATGTTTAATAAAATACCAAGAAAAAATAACAATTCTAAAATATCAAGCAATTATAATTAATATTCATTGAGCATGTACATTAAATTGTGTGATATCTTTGGACAATTACATTATAATGAACTCCTCATATTGTATTATTAGGAGTTGTAATTAGACTTATGTATTAAATGATTACAAGATTGTTAGTTTAATATTTTGCAAATATGAGATTTTTTTTTCAAATTGTTAAAAAAATCTTTTTTTTTGTATTGTAAAAAGGTGTCAGTTATTTTATATTTTTGTATCGGGATAAAATAAGATATAATAATATGCTTCAAAAGGAACAATTAATTTTTATTATACAACAACTAAAGCAATATTCTGGTTTTGATTTGAGTAATTATGCAGAGGGGTCTCTTTTGCGAAGAGTAAAAAGAATAATGATAAATCAAAAGATGGACGTTACTCAAATTCTTAGAGGAATTCAAACCGACCCTAAATTTTGTAAAGAATTTTTAGAGGATATTACTGTTAATACTACGGAATTATTTAGAGATGTTAAAATCTGGAAGTTTCTAAGAACAAATACTATAATTGATCTTCAAAAGAGAAACAGAATTAATATTTGGATTGCTGGTTGTTCTACAGGGCAAGAAGCATATTCGATTGCAATTTTATTAAATGAAATGGGATTATTGACTCAAGCAAGCATTTTTGCTACTGATATTAACTCCAAAGTACTCGAAATAGCCCATAAAGGAGAATATAGATATAGAAATAATTTAGATTATTTGAGTAACTTTGATACTGTAATCAAACATAATCCCCTTAACTATGATGATTACTCTAATGTTGACTACGAAAAATATTTTAAAATTGACAAATCACGCGACAAAATAATAATGAATGATTTCCTAAGGAAAAAAATTGTATTTTTGGAACATGATTTAGTGAAATCTCAAAGTTTATCATTTGGTAAGTTCGATTTGATTTCATGTCGTAATGTTTTGATTTACTTAAATCAAACATTACAAAACAGAATATTAAGTGGATTTCATCATAGTCTGCATCCAAATTCATTTTTAATGTTGGGTATTCATGAGAGTATTTTAGGGCCAGCTTCTATTAAGTTTAAAAAGAAAGGCTCTGTTTATATTAATAAATAATATTAGTGAAAATGAAACCTTTACGTATGCATTCTACGTATAAGTTTTGTTGAAACTATAATCTTGGTTTAGTTTGCTTACTATCTATTATAAATAGATAAATATTGATATATGAAAACAACGCTATCTATCCTGCAATATAGAGATATTATTGACTCGATAAATGTAACGTATGGAATAAATTTGAAGCAACATGCTATGTCGTCCTTGCGTCAACATTTATTGATAGTGATGGAGAAATCAAAATATTCTAATCCTACTTTAGTAGCCAAAGGTATAAAGGAAGACAAACAGTTTTTAGAACAAATTATTTCATGTTTATATTGTGAGCATATTAGCTTATTTAGAGACCCCGCAATGTGGCGTATTCTTAAGCCTCAAGTTATTGATACGCTACCAAAGAGTGTCCAGTTGAAGATTTGGATTCCAGAAGTAAGTCAGGCTAGTGATTATTATTCTTTGGTAATTATTTTGAAGAAACTTGGTTTACTTGCGAAGTCAAAAATTGTAATATCTGATGAAAGTAGGATAAACCTAGATAAATGTAAACAAGGAGAAATAGATTCTAATATTATTAATACCTCAGAATCTAATATTAAACGTTTTGATGCTGGTGATGATTTGTATAATTATGTAAGTCAGTCTGGTAGAAAGTTTTATATTGATAAATCCTTATTAAAAACAACAATTATTAGCAAAGGTGGTGTTTTAGATATAGATCTACCGTTTAAACCAAACTTAGTTTTATTTAGAAATAAGATGATTTATTTTAATCCGGTAAAAGAACAGAAGGTTATCAATAAATTACATAAAGAAATTGTAGGTGGAGGTATCTTAATTACTGGTGTGAAGGAAGATATAAGTACATTTGAGATAAGGGGAAAGTTTAAAATACATAATAAGGACGAGCAAATATATAAACGAAGTTATTAATGGCAGTACAAAGAATAAAATATATTGTAATTGGAGGATCGGCAGGTAGCTTTAGAGGTGTTACTAAAATACTATCTAAAATACCAAAGGACTATCCTTTGCCCGTAATACTATGTTTGCATAGATTAAAGCATGTGCGTAGTGGATTTGTTGAAGCTCTTGAATTGAAAAGTAATCTGCCAATTGTTGAGCCAAGTGATAAAATGAATATTCAGAAAGGTAAAATATACTTAGCTCCTGCAAATTATCATTTAATTGTAGAATTAGGAAATACTTTCGCATTATCAACATTTGACAATGTTAATCATTCTAGACCAGCCATTGATTTGACTTTTGAGTCCTCAGCTAGAGTTTTTCGTAATAAAATGGCGGGTATTATGCTATCGGGAGCAAATAAAGATGGCGCAAAAGGAATGAGAAGTGTACATATTAATGGAGGAATTACAATTATTCAAAATCCTTCAGAATGTCAAGCTCGTACCATGCCTGAAGCCGCAAATAAAATTACTAAAATAGATCATGTCTATTCCGTAGACCAGATAATTAACTATATTCTTAAAATACCATATAATGAAGCTTAAAACACTACAACTATTTAAAACATTATCAATAGTGATATTGTTATTGACAATAGGATTAACAATATGGGCATATTTCAAAATGGATGCTTTATTTACTACCGTTGAATTAAAAGCCGTCTCTGTTGAATTTCAATTATTTGTTTTATCAATTATTACAAGTGCATCAGCAAGTTTTTTTATAAGTTGGAGATTAATTCTTGTTACAGACGCCGTTAATGCAGATGTGAAAGCAGACATAGATGAGTCTTCAATTGATATTGAAGTGGACGATGAGGAGATAACAAAATATACCATTGATTGGGATAGCCTTTGTAATAATACTAATATAGAAAAATATCCAGATACTGATATTGAACCATTATTACAACAAATTTGTAGACATCTAAAACTAGATTTGGGGATGGTATTTAAGCTAAATACTGATAATGAATTTGAGAATGTATATAACTATGCCTTCTTTAGTGACGAAAAACCACAGAACTTTAAATTAGGCGAGGGGCTTCATGGGCAAGTAGCTATGAATATGAAAGCTGTGCAATTAATAGAAATCCCTGATAATTATGTTAAAATAACATCTGCAAGTGGTTTTGTGCTTCCTAAAAATATTTATATGATTCCCATTGTTAATGATGGTAAAACAGTACTTTATTTTGAATTTGCAGATATGAAAGTCTTCAAATCGAATACTTTTGAGCTGCTTAACGAATTTGTAGAAAAAATTACTAATAAGATTTTTTAAGATATAGACTTATGAATGATAATTATTATACACCAAAAGAAAAAATACTATTAAGTCAATTAATGATTGGCGGTTTTGTTGTAGGTCTACTATTAAGCATTGATATTGGTTATATAATCTTTTCAATGAATATTGATATTCCTGAAGGAGTAAATAGGTTCGTTTTTATACATCAAGAATATCCAGCCATATTTGTTGTTTGGGCTTTCCCCTTTTTGCTTGGTGTTACAGCTAGATATTTTGCTATGGTTTTTATAAAACGGAAAAAACAATATGATAAAATAATTGATAGAAAGAATAATACAATTACTAACAATGCTCTTTTTGCTAAGAGTATAGGTGAAGGAGATTTTGATAATAGCAATATAGGTGAGTTGGATCGAAAAGATCTTTTAACACGCTCCCTATTAAGAATGCGTGACAATCTTATTAAAAATAAAACGGTTGAACAACGCAATATATGGATTAATCAAGGTAAAGAGATTATTTCTACAGAACTAAGGAATGATACTGATTTAAAAAATTTAGCGTATGGTGTATTAGAACATTTACTAGATTATTGTAATTTAAATCAAGGTAGATTTTTTATCTATAATGATGAAGAAAAAAAATATGAATTAACAGCTGCTTATGCTTATAATAGAATAAAATATATTCAGCAGGAATTTACAGATGGAAAAGGATTAATAGGTCAGGCTACATATGAGAGACAGAGTATTTATAGAAATGATATTCCTGATGATTATGTAACTATTACCTCGGGAATATTAGCAGATAAAAAACCAGGTAGTTTGTTTATTATGCCATTAATTAGTGAAGATAAAGTGCAAGGTGTAATTGAAGTAGCAAATATTGAGAATGAGATACCTTCTGAAGTAAGGGATTTAATAGAAGCATTGGGTTCAATTATTGGCCAAGTATTATTTAGTGTTAATGTAAATTTGAAAACTAAGCGATTGTTAGATGAGTCTAGAATTCTGACTGAGGAGTTGAGGGAGAATGAAGAGGAGCTACACCAAAATGCTGAAGAAATGCGTATGACGCATGAAGAGCTAGAGAAGAGTAATGAAGAGCTTGAAAGACAAGTGCAGGAGGTTGAGTCTTCAAAAACAAGACTACACTCACTACTTGAAAATGCTTCAGAAATAATTACTATTTATGATGTTAATGGTAAGATTAAATATGAAAGCCCTTCTACCGAGAAAATTCTAGGATATCATCCTGATGATATAATTGGAATGTCTGCAACAGAAAGAGTTGCAAAGGAGTTTATACCATTAGCAAAGAAAAATATTGATGATTTACATAAGAATCCTTTTAAAACAGTTAATTATTCATTTATTCATTTATGTGCTGATGGAAGCGAAGTTTGGGTAGAAACAACTGGACGTAATATGCTTGATAATCCTGCAATTGAAGGGCTTATATTCAATACAAGAGATATTACACTTCAAAGAATCGCAGAAAAAGATAAGCGTTTAAAATCAAGAATGCAGGCCCTTTCAGAGAATAGTCCTGATATGATTATTCGTTTTGGAAGAACAGGTAAATTTCATTATTATAATCCCAAAGCTATTGAGTTACTTGGGGTAAAGGCAAAAGATTTAGCAGATACTTCGCTTGATAAAGTTAAACTTCCTAGTTATTTAGTCGAATTCTTTAATGAAAGAATAGAATATACAAAGAAAAATCTGAAGAAAGCAGAGATAGAGTTTGAGATGGAATATGAAGGAGAGAAAATGATACTTAAAGTTAGTACCATTCCTGAATATAATGAAGAGAAAGAGTTAGAAACAATTTTATTAGTAGCGCATGATCTTACTGAGATAAAGGCTATTGAAAGAGAAATTACAGATAAAAACTTAAAGCTTACTGAAAGTATTAATTATGCACAAAGAATTCAGACAGCTATTCTTCCTAGAGTAGATCTTCTTGATCAGTATTTTAGTAGTTCATTCATGTTTTACAAAGCGCGTGATGTAGTTAGTGGTGACTTTCCTTGGTTTAAACAAAATGAAAATGGAGTATACTTAGCGGCAGTAGATTGTACTGGTCATGGTGTGCCTGGAGCTTTATTGAGTTTTATTGGTTACTTCTTGTTAAACGATATTATCAATACCCATCCAAATTCTAAGTCTCAAGAGATATTAGAAATATTTGATGCCGAGGTACGGTCTACATTAAAACAAGATCAGGGAGGAAAGAATACTCGTGATGGAATGGATATTGCCTTCTGTCAGTTTACTCCAGATATGAAGAAGTTATATTTCTCAGGAGCACATCGCCCATTATATCTAATGAGAAATGATGAATTATTATATTTTAAAGGAGATAGACGTGCAATTGGTGGAATAACACCAAAGAGAAAGAAAAAAGAGTTTACCTTACATGATGTTGATTTGCAAAAGGGAGATAGAATATTTATATTCAGTGATGGTTTACCCGATCAATTTAAAGCAGGTACTTATGAAAAGTTTCAAGAAAAGCGCGTAAGAGAACTATTGAAAAGCAATATGCACTCTACAATGGAAGAAATTCATACTGATTTTGAAAAAACTTTAGCAGAATGGCAAGGTGATTACAGACAAATAGACGATATAATATTAATAGGAATAGAAATATAAATAACAACACATTCAAATACTAATACTCATGGAGAAAAAAATCATGAATGAGATCTTTCACGATTATGTGTTTGACTTTTATCGCAAGATGAAAATTAATCAAATTAACTTAATTTATGAAGGAGAAGTAACACATCAGATTACAAAAGCATTTACTGCTTTAACTGAAGAAAACATGGCTAAAGATGCAGAGCCAAATGGTTTGCAGATGAAAGTGTTTCATATAATTGTGGAAAGTTTGCAAAACATTAGCAAACATGCTCAAAACTTAAGAGGTATAGAATCAGACCTTAAAGGGATTGGAACGTTTCTAATAGCGAAATCAAAAACAGATTACTTTATTATTGCAGGAAATCTTGTACATAATGAAGATATGGAGTCTATGATTAATTTATTAGAAAAGATTAATAAATTAGATAAAAAGGGACTTAAGCTATTGCATAAAGAGCAAATGAAAGAGGGTAAATTGTCTGATAGAGGAGGAGCAGGTCTTGGTTTTATTGATATTGCAAGAAAATCGGGACAGAAGCTTAGCTATGATTTTAAATCAATAGGTGAAAACACAAGTTTCTTTATTTTAACAACACAAATTCCACGTTTAAAAATTTCGTAATCATGAATATTATAAAAATAGAAGGTCAAGAAGATACTCCAAAAATTGTATTTGATCCATCAAATGATATTTTTGAAATATCTGGTAGATCATTGCCAGAAGATGCTGCAATGTTTTATGAGCCAATTATAGAATGGTTGCAAAACTATTCTCAAACTCCTAATGATCATACTGAAATGCATATTAAATTGAATTATTTCAATACAGCTTCATCTAAATTATTACTCGATATCTTAATGATTCTTGAAGAAATGGTAGAAGATGGTAAAAGTTGTATTATTAAATGGTTTTATGATGAAGATGATGAAGATATGGAAGAAGCAGGAGAGGAATACTCTGAGTTAATTGAAGTTCCTTTTGAACTTTTAACTTACTAATTAGCATAAAGTATTTTATAAATAGTATTGCTTGTTTTGCATGAGTAGTATTATTGCTGCAATTAGATTTTATATTTAATAACTAGTATCTTAAATAATGAGTGAGGAAATTCTTAAGGCCCTTATGCAATTGTTTGCTATTATAGCAAAACAAGATAGTGAGGAATTTGAAGGAGAGCGTTTGTATGTGGAAAATTTCCTCAAGAAACAGGTGCAGCCTAAGGATGTTGATTTGTACATTAGTCTCTTTGATGAGAAAATTCAGGAAGCAAGAAAGAAGTCTAGCAGAAGAGCTAATAGAAAGCTTACTTCTGTTACGGATTCAGTAAGCGTTCTGAAGATATGTATGAGAATCAATAAAACTCTTGACCATAGACAGAAAGTAATTAGTACCATACAGTTATTAGAAATGGTTTCCCTTAGAAAAATGGGGAAACAGAGAATGGATATTATTCTAACTGTAGCAGATGTTTTTAATATAGATCTTAAAGAGTTTGATAAATTTAATCAACTCATTTTTCCTCAAGATGATACATTTGAAGAAGATGTTGATTTCTTAATAATTGACGATAAGCATTCAGAACGACCTAATCATATTAGACAAAAAGGGCTGAATGGAAGGATAGTGATTCTTCGAAATATTAGTTCAGAATTATTTATTGTAAGGTATACTGGATCACATGATTTAATTTTAAATGGACTTCCGTTTGAAACTGGATCTTGTGCTGTTTTTAACCCTGGAAGTTCAATTAAAACTCCAGTTGGTAAACCAATTTACTTTTCTGATGTGTTTGAACACTTTAGTCAAGGTGCTGATAAAATGGCAATTAGTTTTATTGCCGATAAAATTAGTTACAAATTTGATAAGGGAAATTTTGGAATACAGAATTTAAGTATACACGAACAACAGAATTCATTAATTGCTATAATGGGGGCTTCGGGCTCTGGTAAGTCTACCTTGCTAAACATTATGGCTGGAAATTATAGACCACATTCGGGCTCTATAAGAATTAATGGTATTGATTTGTATGATAATCCTGATGAGCTTGAAGGAGTTATTGGTTTGATACCACAAGATGATTTACTAATTGAAAACTTAAGTGTCTTTGAAAATTTATTCTTTAACGCAAGGTTTTGCTTTAAAAATAAGTCCAAGGAAGAAATTACCGAATTAGTAAATGAAACACTAAAATCTTTAGATCTATATCAGATAAAAGATTTGGCTGTTGGTAATTCTTTAAATAAGCTTATTAGTGGAGGGCAAAGAAAAAGATTAAACATTGCTTTAGAACTTATACGTGAACCTTCCATTCTTTTTGTTGACGAGCCTACAAGTGGACTTTCTTCTTTGGACTCTGAAAACGTGATGGATTTGTTGCGTAGATTGTCTTTAACAGGAAAGTTGATTTTCGTTGTTATTCAT
>QMPB01000078.1 GCA_003648395.1 Bacteroidota bacterium | reverse complement strand
GTATCGCCATGAGGACCACCAATTACAAATTTACCAGTTGGATTAACATGGTAAATAATGTCATCAGTAAACATCTCTTGAACATTGGCAGGTAAAAGAGCTTTTACTCTTGGTACAAGAATATTAATAACATCCTCCTTAATTTTTGCTAACATTGGTTCGTCATCATCAAAGTCATCATGCTGAGTAGAAACAACAATAGTATTAATAAGCTTTGGCTTATTATCATCACCATATTCTATAGTAACTTGTGATTTTGAATCAGGACGCAAATATGTCATCTCTTTTCCTTCTCTACGAACCTCTGCCATTTCATAAACCAACAAATGTGATACTTCTAAAGAAAGAGGCATATAGTTGTCTGTTTCAGTACTAGCATAACCAAACATCATTCCTTGGTCACCAGCACCTTGCTCGTACTTATCTTCACGCTCAACTCCTTGGCGAATATCACCAGACTGCTCATGAATAGCAGAAAGTACTCCACAAGAATTACCATCAAACATATATTCACTCTTAGTATAACCAATCTTATTGATTACTTCACGAGCAACATGTTGTACATCAACATACGTATTAGAGTGAACCTCACCAGCCAGTACAACTTGACCTGTGGTAACAAGTGTTTCAACAGCAACTTTTGAATTGGCATCATAAGCCAAGAAATTATCCAGAATAGCATCTGAAATTTGATCGGAAACCTTATCAGGATGTCCTTCAGACACTGACTCGGATGTAAATAAATATCCCATATTAAAATCTAATTTTGAATTATTAAAATTTAGTAGTGAAATCTATTGTATTGCTTGGGTGGAACATTGTGTTTAGCATTTTTTCCAGTGGTTGCAAGCAATCAAATTTGTCCACTATTAATTATTGTGCGGCAAAGATAATAAAATATTGTTATGAGTGAAATAATTAAAACATCAGAATTTAAAAATAATACACATAGCTTAAAACTAATAATATTGAAATAATAGACTAAATCTGACATCTTGACACTCCTAAATATTATATTTATTAATCTGATATATTGTAATTTAGCTGTAAAATAACGGCAAAATATTACTCACTTCAAAATGGCATGCTTTTTATATAAAGGTTGTAGTCAAAATTTTATTCTATTCATTATGAAAATGATAAACATTAATTCAAATAAGGAACTTAAAGATTATCTAGAAAAAGGGGGAAAGGTTTGGTGTTTGCTGTATAAGAAGAGCAGCAAACAAAGTGATTGTGCTATCACTAATTTGTCAGATGCTGTCAAAGATATTGATAAGATGAATATTCTCATAGCAGATGTAAGAGTAGCTAAAGACATACATCCAAATTATGACATTAAGTCCGTTCCTACATTAATGGAATTCGATGAACAAGAAGAGCTTAAAAACGTAATAAAAGGATGTCAATCTACAGATTTCTATAAAAACTTAATAGAAGAAAGTTTATTCAGAGCAGAGATGAAAGCTGTAGGGAAGCCTCAAAAAAGAGTTACGGTTTATTCTACTCCAACATGTTCATGGTGTAATACTCTTAAGACTCATCTACGAACACATAGAATTATGTATACCGACATAGATGTATCACAAAACCAAGCCGCAGCAAAAGCTATGGTAGCAAGAAGTGGACAGCAAGGTGTTCCTCAAACAGATATTAATGGAGAAATGATAATTGGCTTTGATAAAAAGAGGATTAATGAATTATTAGAGATCAAATAATTTAAGATTTTAGAGTGGGATCTTAGACTTAAGAGGTAGAAAAAGAACCAAATAAACAGATAACCAAATAAACAGATAACCAAATAATTAAGGTCATGAAAGAATTACAACCAGTTAACCAGAACGTATTATTAGAATTAAACGAAAAAGAATCTGTTTCACAAACAGCAAGTGGAATTATCATACCAGATTCAGCAAAGGAAAAAGAGAATATTGCCAAAGTTGTAGCGATTAGTTCTATCGAGAATGCAGAGATTTCTGTTGGCGAGAGTGTATTATATAAAGAATACTCAGGAACAGAAACAGAATTTGAAGGCAAAAAATATTTACTAATTCAATATTCAGATATCATAGCTAAGATAGTAGAGACAGAGGAAATATAACAGCTGCTATTTCAATAAAATAGCTATTTTAATATTATACTGAAAAAAAACTTAAAAAAAGATTGGTAAGTATTAAAATTGTTTCTATTTTTGCAGCCCTAAATTTATAAGGAGATTTAAAGATGGCAAAGAAGAATAAAGAAGCAAGAGGTCAAGTTATTTTGGAATGCACTGAACATAAAGACAGTGGTATGCCAGGTACATCAAGATATATTACAACTAAAAATCGTAAGAATTCACCTGACCGTTTAGAATTAAAGAAGTATAATCCGATTTTAAAGCGAATGACTATTCATCGCGAAATCAAATAAATAATTAAGTTATGGCTAAGAAAGTTGTTGCCTCACTACAAACAGGAGGAAAAAGTTATTCTAAAGTGATTCGCATGGTTAAATCAGAAAAAACTGGTGCTTACGCTTTTAAAGAAGAGATTGTACCTAATGACAAAGTTAAAGGTATTTTAGCTAAAAAATAGTCTTAGGAAACTAAAAAAATAAAGCTTTTTTCGATTTTCGAAAAAAGCTTTTTTTTTATCATAGAATAATTCTATTTTTTTTATTGACTAAGTACTAATATTTAGTACTTTAGCGCAAATATTTTGCACATGGGTTTATTTAGTATTTTTTCGAAAGACAAGAAACAAAAACTTGACGAGGGTTTAGAAAAAACCAAAAATGGTATTTTTAATAAGATTACTAAGGCTGTTGCTGGTAAAACTACCGTTGACGAAGAAGTATTAGATGATTTAGAAGAGATTCTAATTCTCTCTGATGTTGGTGTAAAAACTACTCTTAAAATAATTGAGAATATTGAAGCTCGTGTTGCTAAAGACAAATATTTAGGAACCTCTGAATTAAATAGAATATTAAAAGAAGAAATTATTAAGCTTCTCGAAAAAAATGAAAGTAATCATCTAATAACTTTTGATTTTGAAAAGAGAGAGACCCCTTATGTAATAATGGTAGTAGGAGTTAATGGTGTTGGGAAAACAACTACTATTGGCAAACTTGCTTATCAGTTTAAAAAAGCAGGAAAGAAAGTAGTTCTTGGAGCTGCCGACACTTTTCGTGCCGCCGCTGTAGATCAACTTATTATTTGGTCGGAACGTGTTGGAGTACCATGCATTAATCAAGGCATGGATGCAGACCCCGCTTCTGTTGCTTTTGATACTCTCAAATCTGCTGTTAGTCAAAATGCTGATATTGTTCTAATCGACACAGCAGGAAGACTTCATAATAAAGTTAACCTCATGAATGAGTTAACAAAAATTAAACGCGTAATGCAAAAGATAATCCCTGATGCACCACACGAAATTTTACTTGTACTTGATGGCTCTACTGGACAAAATGCAGCTGAACAAACTCGCCAATTTACTGCCGCTACAGATGTAAATGCTCTCGCTCTTACAAAACTTGATGGCACAGCCAAAGGTGGTGTAGTAATAGGAATATCAGCAGAGTTTAATGTTCCTGTAAAATACATTGGTATTGGTGAAGGAATGGAAGATTTACAAATATTTAATCAAACTGAATTTGTAGATTCTATCTTTAGCTAAACCTTGACTAATTTTCTTTTTAAACTATCTGTTTTATTTATAAAAACAGATTTTTTATTTACACAAAAATTCAATTATGAAAACCAATATACCTACAAAAACTATTAATGTAATCACAATGGGCTGTTCAAAGAATCTTGTTGATTCTGAGAAACTCATGGGACAGCTTAAGCAAAATAATCTTAAAGTTTCACATGAATCTAATACTGAATCAGACTATGTAATCATTAATACTTGTGGATTTATAAAAGATGCCAAAGAAGAATCTATAGAAACTATTCTCAACTATATAGAAGCTAAGAAAGCTGGCTTGATTAAAAAGGTTTTTATAATGGGCTGCCTCTCAGAGCGATATCTTGACGACTTGAAGGAAGATCTTATTGATGCAGATGGAATTTATGGTGTTCATGATATGGAAGCTATAATTAAAGACATTGGTGCAGATTATAAGAAAGAATTAATTGGTGAAAGAATGCTAAGCACACCAAAACACTATGCCTATTTAAAGATATCTGAAGGTTGCGATAGAACATGTAGCTTTTGCGCGATACCACTAATTAGAGGCAAAAATATATCATTACCAATTGAGGAGTTAGTAATAGAAGCCAAAAAGCTTAGAGACCAAGGAGTAAAAGAAATAATGCTAATTGCTCAAGATTTAACTTATTATGGTGTTGACCTTTATGGTAAAAAAATGCTTGGTAAATTATTGGAAAAATTAAGCAATATTGATGGATTAGAATGGATTAGATTGCACTACACCTACCCTACTCAGTTTCCTGATGATGTATTACAATTGATGAAAGAGAAATCTAATATCTGCCATTATATGGATATTCCTCTCCAACATATTAGTGATAGAATATTAACTTCTATGAAGCGAGGTCATAAAGGCTCTACAACGCGAAAATTACTTAAAAAGTTCAGGGAATTTATGCCAGATATCAATATTCGTACTACAATGATAGTTGGTTATCCTGGCGAAACAGAAGAAGAATTCCAGGAACTATTAGATTTTGTAAAAGAAAGTAGATTTGATAGATTAGGAGCATTTACCTATTCTCCTGAAGAAGATACTCCCGCTTTTGTCATTGAAGATAATATTTCTGAAGATGAAAAAATGGACAGATTAAATAGATTAATGGAACTCCAAGAGGAAATATCTTTTGAGAAAAATGAAGAGAAAATTGGAAGAACTCTTAAAGTAATCATTGACAGAAAAGAGGGGGCAGAATATTATGGTCGTACCGAATACGATTCTCCAGAAGTTGATAATGAAGTCATTATTGAAACAAATAATAAATTAATTGTTGGTGATTTTTACAAAGTAAAAATCACAGGAGCCGAAGCTTTTGATTTAAGGGGTGAAATAATTAGCTAATTCCTAAATTGATGCGCAATACAAAATTTTCATAATACTTTTTCTAAACCCTAAAAGGATTCAAAAGAACCCCTTAGAAAAAAATCTCTTTCCAATACTTTTTCCAATAGCTAAAAAAGTATTCTTAAAAAGCCACACTTGGGAAAGAGGTTCTCAAAATAATTTCCAATCTCGCCGCAGAATTATTAAGCAAATATCCCTATCTTTGGCTACAATATTTTTGATTAGAATACAATCATTAAATTATTAATTATGACACATTTAAACGAAGGTGATATTGCTCCACAGTTCGAAACTATTGATGAGCAAGGCAACACTATAAAACTATCGGATTACAAAGGCAAAAAACTTATACTTTTTTCATACCCAAAAGCAATGACACCAGGCTGTACTGCTGAAGCCTGTAACCTAAGCGATAATTACGAACTCCTTAAATCAAAAGGATTTGAAATTCTTGGAATTAGTGCTGACGACACAAAAAAGCAAATACGATTTAAAGAAAAATATAATTTCCCTTACCCATTAATTCCAGATACAGAAAAAGAAATCCTTAAACTTTATGGTATTTGGGGGCCGAAAAAACTCTACGGAAGAGAATATGATGGAATTCATCGTACTACTTTCATTATTGATGAAGAAGGTAAAATTGAAAAAATCTTCAAGAAAGTAAAAACTAAAGAACATACTGCTCAGATATTGGCTGAATACTAAGGGCGGAGAAAGAGGAAAGGAGAAGGAGAAAGGAAGAAGAGTATTGAGGATTAATGATTGAAGAATTTAGATTAAATAGAATAATTTTCAACGTCAGACTGAGTAATTTTTTTGAAAAAAAATAGTATCGAAGGCTGACACAAACAAATAATCAAATAAACGAATCAACAAATAACCAAATAAGTATGGCAAAAGATGCAAACGCAGAAAAGTTGAAAGCACTTCAACTTACACTTGATAAAATTGACAAAAACTACGGAAAAGGAAGCATAATGCGCCTTGGAGATAATGCTGTAGAAGATGTTGAAGTAATCCCTACAGGAAGTTTGGGATTAGATTTAGCTCTAGGAATAGGTGGTTTCCCTCGTGGTAGAGTTATAGAAATATATGGTCCTGAATCCTCAGGAAAAACAACATTGGCAATTCATGCTATTGCAGAAGCACAAAAACAAGGAGGAATAGCAGCTTTCATTGATGCAGAACATGCCTTTGACAGATTTTATGCTGAAAATCTTGGAGTAGATATTGAAAACTTATTAGTATCTCAACCTGATTATGGCGAACAAGCTCTTGAGATTACTGATAGCCTAATTCGCTCTGGTGCAATTGATATTATAGTAATTGACTCCGTAGCAGCTCTTACTCCTAAGAGTGAAATTGAAGGTGAAATGGGTGATTCCAAAATGGGACTTCACGCTAGACTTATGTCACAAGCACTTCGTAAACTAACTGGTACAATTAGCAAAACAGGAACTACTTGCATTTTTATTAACCAATTACGAGAGAAAATTGGGGTTATGTTTGGAAATCCTGAGACCACTACTGGTGGTAATGCGCTTAAATTCTATGCATCGGTAAGGATTGATATTAGACGTTCATCTCAGATTAAAACCACCGACAAAGTAATTGGTAATCATGTTAAAATTAAAGTAGTTAAGAACAAAGTTGCACCACCATTTCGAATTGCAGAGCTAGATATCATTTACGGTGAAGGATTCTCAAAGGTTGGTGAATTAGTGGATCTTGGTGTTGAATTTAATATAGTAAAGAAAAGTGGATCATGGTTCTCATATGGTGATACAAAACTTGGACAGGGAAGAGAAGCTGTTAAACAATTACTAAAAGACAATCCTGAACTTGCTGATGAAATAGAAATAAAAATTAAAGAAGCTGTTAAAAATAAAGAATAGTTTCAGATAATAAGCAGAGGAACTCATCCTCTGCTTATTTATTAATTTAGTAAATTATGAAAAAATCAAGTATTATTACTTTAGGTTTCATATTATTTGCGATTGTATTTACAATATCAGCATGTAATAATAAAAAGACAGTTAGTCAAAAACCACAGAATATTGAACAGCTTTCTGAAGCAATAGATAGTAACCCAAATGACGTCATCCTTCTATCAAAAAGAGCTAATATGTATTATTCAAATGCAAAATATGAATTAGCTATTGCTGATTTACAAAACGCTGTAAATATTTCTCCAGATAGCATCTCATTTTATATGCGTTTAGCTGATAATTTTATGAAAGTAGGTAAAATTAAAAATGCTTTAGGGGTATTAAAAAAAGTCACTAGTCTAGACAAGAACTATACAGACGCATGGATTAAGCTTGGTGAAATTCATTTAATGTTTCGTAAGTATCAAGATGTATTTAACTATGCAAATAAAGCTTTAGAAGCTAACCAGTACAGTGATATGGCTTATTTTTTAAAAGCATATACTTTTAAAGAGATGAAAGATACTAATATGGCAATTCTCAACTTTCAGGAATGTTTGAAAAATAATCCACAGAATTATAATGCCAATATTGAGTTAGGAATACTATTTATGTCATTACAAAATCCTCTTTCTATAACATATTTTAATAATGCTATTGCAATTGACTCAACTAAGATTGATGCTTATTACGATTTAGGGTTATACTACCAAAACAATGATATGCTAAACGAAGCAATCAGCACTTACAAGAAAATAGAAAGTATTAATCCTACTTTTGCAAGTAGTTATTATAATATTGGATATATTTACTTGGAGCTATTAAATATTTCGGACAAGGCAATACCTTACTTTACAAAAGCCATAAATGCAGACCCAAACTACTATAAAGCTATATATAATAGAGGTCTTGCATATGAAAAATTAGGAGATGTAATCAATGCAAAAAAAGATTACAAAGAAGCACTAAGGATAAAACCAAATTACGAAAAGGCTATTGAGGGAATAAACAGAATAGAACGATAACTTTAAATCAACCCATAAATAACAATTAATGAAAAACATTAAATTACTTTTTACAGGCCTGATAATATTCATGTTTTCCTGTAATACAACACCTGTAAAATATTCTGAAAAGAATACAGATGATAAGTCTATTGCTGATAATCAGAAAGACGAGTTTATTAATCCAGGCATTATGACACCTGAGGTTCTATGGAAACTAGGACGATTATCAGATGTTCAAATCTCTTCTGATGGCGAGAAAATGATTTTTGGAATAAGCTATTATAGTGTTCAAAAGAACAAAGGAAATCGTGACTTATTTATTATGCCAACAAAAGGAGGTGAACCAACACAATTAACCAATACTAAAGGAGGAGAATATAATGCAATTTGGAGACCTGATGGTGAAAAAATTGCATATTTAGCAATTGCCGATGGAGCCATGCAAATATGGGAAATGAATACTGATGGAAGTTCAAAAAAACAAATCTCCAAAATTAAAGGAGGAGTCACAGCCTTTAAATATAGCCCAACAGGAAAAAGATTATTGTTTACAAAAGACGTAAAAATTGATAATAATATCCATGATATTTATCCTGACCTACCAAAAGCAAACGCAAAAATATATGATGAACTAATGTATCGCCATTGGGATCATTGGAGAGACGACAACTATAGCCATGTATTTGTAGCAGATTACGAAAATGGAAAACTAGCAAATACAAAAGACCTTATGGAGGGAGAAAGATATAATGCTCCTCGCGAACCTTTTAATGGTAGTGAAGATATTTGTTGGAGTCCTGATGGAAATAAACTTATTGTTTCTTACAAAAAACTAACAGGAAAAGACTATGCTCTAAGCACTAACTCTGAAGTTTATATTTACGATTTATCAAAAGGAACATCAACAAATCTAACAGAGAATGGTTTTGATGGTTACGATGATGGCGCTGTTTGGTCACCTGATGGGAAAACAATAGTATGGCACAGTATGGCTACCCCAGGCTTTGAATCAGACAAAAATAGAATAATGGTATATAATATTGATAATAAAAATATTACAGATTATAGCAAGGGTTTTGACCAAAGTTCAAGTAGCTTTGTTTATAGCGCTGATTCTAAAATTATTTACTTTCTTTCTGGAATTGAAGCTACTTACCAAATTTATTCTCTAAATCTTGAAACAAAAGAGATTAAACAAATTACTAACGGAGACCATAATTATCAGTCAGTTGCAGTTGCAGGGGATAAATTAATAGGTACAAAAATGAGTATGATATACCCTACCGAAGTATACTCCATTGACATGGCAGGAAATGAAACTCAGCTTACTTTTACAAATAAAGAAATTCTTGATAAAGTAACTCCTGCAAATTTTGAAAAACGCTGGGTAAAAACAACTGATGGTAAGAAAGAATTAGTATGGGTTATATTTCCTCCTAATTTCGATAAAACAAAAAAATATCCAACTTTACTTTACTGTCAAGGTGGACCTCAATCAGCTGTTAGTCAATTCTTCAGTTACAGATGGAATTTCCAAGTTATGGCATCAAACGGTTACATTGTAGTTGCACCAAACCGAAGAGGTTTACCAACATTTGGTCAAGAATGGAACGACCAAATCAGTGGTGATTATGGTGGCCAAAATATGAATGATTATTTATCAGCAATTGATGAAATAGCAAAAGAAGACTATGTTGATAATGATAGACTTGGTGCAATTGGCGCTAGCTATGGAGGATATAGTATATATTGGTTGGCAGGACACCATGAAGGAAGATTCAAAGCTTTAATTTCTCATTGTGGAATATTTGATTTACCAGCTATGTATACTGCTACTGAAGAAACTTTCTTTGTACATCATGATTTAGGTGGAGCTCCTTGGGATAAACCAATGCCAAAAAGCTATAAAGAATTTAATCCTGCTGATTTTGTCGGTAATTGGGATACCCCTATTCTTGTAATTACAGGAGGTCATGATTTCAGAATTCCTTATACTCAATCTATGCAAGCATTTAATGCCGCACAATTGCATAATGTTCCAAGTAGATTCTTATTCTTTCCTGATGAATCTCATTTTGTAGTTCAGCCTCAGAACGCTATTCTATGGCAGAGAGAATTCAAAGGATTCCTTGATAAATACCTAAAATAATATACTAAAATAAAGGGTATTATTTTGTCATCTATGTCGAATAATACCCTCTTTATTTTCACTCTAATGAAAATTATTATTACCATATTTTTTCTTTTAATTGCTTTCTTTACCATTTATAAAATCAAAATGTATGGAGCAAAAGGCATGAAAAAACATTGGTTTGCTGTTGCTTTTGCAATTAAAGTAATACTAGCGTCAGCAATGATTTTTATGTATTCTCGCACTCCAGAGATTAAAACAAATGCAGATATTTTTAGATATTATAATGATGCACAAGTTATTTATAATAGCATTAAAACAGATCCTACCATATTCTTTAAATTATTAGCTAATAACACCGAAGACTCTAAGCTAGTTCCTTATTACAAAAGAATGGATAATTGGAACTATAGTTATGGTTCCAAAATATATTCTAATAATAGATTTATTATTAGATATATTGCTCTTTTTAGTATAATTACCTTTGGATCATATGGAGCAATGGTTGTTATTACCATCTTTCTATCTTTTACTGGATTATTTTGGATATTTAGGTTTTTTAATTCAAAGATAAAAGGTAATACACTATTGATTTTTCTTATTGTTTTCCTAACTCCTTCAATTGCTTTTTGGTCGTCAGGTATATTAAAAGAAAGCTTATTAATATTTTTTATTGGCTTATTCCTTAACTGTGGTAGTCTAGCATTAAAAGGTCAAAAACCAATAGCTAGAGCTATTATTGTACTTCTAACATTAATAGTAATATTTCAACTAAAAGCTATTGTTCTTCTTCTATTACTACCTTCAAGCATAGCATACCTTTGGAATCATTTTATTCCTAATCAAAGAGCTATAATTCCATATTTCATATTATTCTTTGTTTCTTTTAGTTTAGCATCTGAGTCTAATAGTTTTCTTTCAAAAGGATTGTTTGAGCTTCTACAAGATAAGCAAAGCGGATTCATAGAAGTAGCAAATCATTATAATCCAAAAAGCATTATTTCCCCAATTGTATTTGAATCTAACGCTATTTCTATTGCTAGTAATTCACCAATAGCAATAGTCAACGTACTATTCAGACCAGCACTATGGGAAGCATACAATATTCAATCATATGCTTCTGCAATAGAGAATATTGCAATTTTTATTAGTCTATTATTAATAATTATTTCACCAAAGAAAGAAATTGATAATAAAAATCTATTTTTGTTTACAATAAGCTTTGCTCTCTCATTTATTATAATAATAGGTCTTTCAACACCAATTCTAGGAGCAATTTCTAGATATAGAATTATCCCATTATTATTTATTGAAATGAGTATAATACAGATTATAGACACTACTAAGATTAAAAGTTTATTCCCATTCAAATAATTTTTTGTAACTAATCAGTGTAAATTGCCTTTATTATTACAATTATAGAATACTACGTATATCACTGACCCTGAAAGGGTCAAATACGAATAACCATGGGCGGAGCCCCATGGTTATGAATACTAATTCTAGAGGTTTTGGCGGTATTTTTGCTTTTTTTTAGCAAAAATAGTGACAAAGCACAAATTTTTAATTTCTAATAAAGTGGAATAGAGGATTTTGATAAACTGATTAGTTGCAATTTTTTTAAGAATAATTTCACTTTGTTTTTCATAGATTACTAATAATCAACACTTGATAGTAACTGCATTTTATAATGAAGGTAATTAAACCACTTCAAAAGCAAATTCTAAAAACCAAGTTACAATTACAGAATTTTCTAAAAGCGGATTGTATTACTGGAAGCTAACTAATGAAGATGATGACCTTCTGATTTGTGGTAAAATAAAACACAATAGGTAATCAAAGTATTTCAACAAAAGAGACTATCTTTGTTCATATAATACCAATTTGGTATCAAAATACGCTATAAATAAATTGGAATATATTTTCCTATTAGAAGACAAAAATTATTTGCATAGCCGTAGCTATGGAAATAATATTTAACGCAGTAATAGGGAAATATAAACGATTTATATGGCGTGTTTTGGTATTAATTTGGTATAATTATATTTTTAAATAATACGTTATGAAGCGAAGAGAAGCTTTTAAGAAGATTGGCATATTAGCATTATTGAGTGGTGGTG
>QMPB01000077.1 GCA_003648395.1 Bacteroidota bacterium | reverse complement strand
TATTTACTGAGCTAAAAGCAAAAGCTTCACTAGCAAAACAATGCAACACAAACGCTTGCTCATAAAAAAACCTCAAACAAAATACATTGCCTGAGGTTTTCCATATTTTATTAAAAACTATTTCACCAACACCTTACCCGTCATTGCTTCAGGAATATCAATTCCCATAATAGAAAGCATGGTAGGTGCAATATCAGATAAGCGACCATCTTTCATTTTACAATAATCCGAATTAATGATAAAAATCGGTACTTTATTAAGGCTATGAGCTGTATTTGGGCTTCCGTCTTCATTAATTGCATTATCAGAATTTCCATGATCGGCAGTTAATAATACTGAATAATCATGTGCTTTTGCAGCAGCAATAACCTCCCCTACACTTTTGTCTACAGTCTCTATAGCTTTCTGAATGGCAGAGTAGATACCTGTATGGCCAACCATATCGCTATTGGCAAAGTTCAGGCAAATAAAGTCGAATTTTTCAGAATTTATTGCTGCAACCACTTTCTCTGTAACCTCAGGGGCCGACATCTCAGGCTGAAGGTCGTAAGTGGCAACTTTTGGAGAACTCACCATTATTCTTTCCTCGCCATCAAAGGGAATATCTGTTCCTCCAGAAAAGAAAAATCCCACATGAGGATATTTCTCTGTTTCGGCAATACGAAGTTGTTTCAATCCATTATTAGCAATTACAGCGCCCATAGTATCTGCCAAATTTGCCTTATCATAAATAATATTCACGTTCTTGAAATTATCATCATAACGAGTCATTGTATAATATTCCAAAGGAATAGTTTTCATTCCTTGCTCAGGCATATCTTGCTGTGTAAGAACCGTTGTTATTTCACGCAAACGATCAGTACGAAAGTTAAAACAAATAACAACATCTCCCTCGGAAATAGTTGCCAATGGTTCATTAGTGTTTTTATTTAATATAACCGATGGCTTAATAAATTCATCAGTAATATCATTCTTATATGATTCTTCAATAGCGGCTATTGCAGAGTCATAACTATCGCCTATAGCATTAACCATAAGGTCGTAGCCCAGTTTTACTCTTTCCCAACGCTTATCTCTATCCATGGTATAATATCTACCACAAACAGTTGCTATTTTAGCTGTTTTATCTGAAATATAGCTATCGATATTACTTATAAAATTCACGCCACTTTTGGGATCAGTATCTCTTCCGTCCATAAGAGCATGAATAAATACTTCTTGCAAATTATTATTATCAGCCAAGTCAACTAATTTCTTTAGATGCTCCATTGACGAATGTACTCCGCCATCAGAAACTAAGCCCAAAAAGTGAAGCTTTTTTCCATTTTCTTTTGCATATTTAAATGCTTTCAATAATTCTTTGTTTTCTGAAATACTATTATCTTCAACAGCTTTATTAATACGACCAAGATCTTGGTAAACAACTCTTCCTGCACCAATATTCATATGCCCAACTTCCGAATTACCCATTTGCCCACCGGGCAAACCAACTTCTTCTCCAGAGGCATCAAGAAGCCCCTTTGCTACTTTAGGGTCATTATATAACTTATCAATATTTGGGGTGTTTGTATTGTATATAGCATCGGCTTTATTGTGTTTACCTTCGCCCCAACCATCCATTATTATTAGTATCGATTTCTTAGTATTTCGCATATCGTTTCTTTTAATATATCTTCTGCAAAAATATTACATTATTGCGTTTATAATATATAATTATTCCATTTTATAACATCTGTTTAATAATAAAACACCTGGCCTTAGTATAAATTATTGTGAAATATTTATTGAATTATTAATTATTGATGGTTAGAATTACACCATCGAAATATGTATAATATCGTTTTAGAGGAATAGTAGCGGGTCCTTTAATAATGCTACCATCAAGAATACCAAACTGTGAGTCACAAGAGGTGGTATCAGAACAAGTAATTCCTGTATTATCCATTGTAATACGAGCGGTTTGTTCAAAAGGATCGAAAGGACACGCTCTATCATAAGCCACAAAATCGTCAACAGAAACTCTATAAACTAAAATACCTTTATAGCCACCAGTAAGATATACCCATCCGCCAATGGTATTTAGTTCAATATACATTGTAGAAGTAATATCAATATTTAAATTCACGGCTACTTCAGGAATTGCATCATGTGGCTCCTTTTCCTTACATCCAGTATTAATAATTACAAACGCAATTATAAATGTTGCTAAAACTATTTTTGTTGACTTTATCATAATTATATATTAATGTTGCAAAAGTAATATTATTGTGTTTTGGCTAAAATTAAAGTTTATTAAAACTATCGTTTTTAGTTATTTTTTAATGAATTCCATAGTGAAAACAAAAGACAATTTTATAATTTAAGATTTAAATTTGTCAAAATCTGAAATAATAATGGGTTTTATATATATAATATTTGTATTTTTACGAGTTCAATAACTTAAGCTATTATAACACTAATGTATCGTATATTACTAATTAGCCTTATTCTATTTACTAGTTTCTTTGCATATTCACAGCAAAGTACTGGTCTTATTCCCATCGAGAAGTTTAACTCTGACGACCTTGGCGTACAGCCCCATTGTTTTGATTTTGCACAAGACTCACGAGACGCTATTTATGTTGGTAATAAAGATGGACTACTTGTTTATACAGGTGTTTGGAGGCGTTTTTTAACAAATAACGCAACCGAAATTAGAGCTCTTGCTATTGGCCCTAATGGCGATATATTTATCGGAAATCAGAAAGGCTTTGGTTATTTTACTCCCAACGATACTGGTATATTTGTATATTATCCGTTGGACACTTTACTCCCTAAAGAGCAACAGGAAAAAGTTAATAATACTCAACTTGTACTTTGCAAAGATTCTGCTGTATACTTTGTTTCTGGGAAATATTTATATAAATACTATAATAAACAGCTTAACATAATTGACCTTGAGGGCGAAGTTAGTATGTTATCTATTGTGAATGACCGGCTTTTAATTATTATTAAATCAAAGGGTTTGTTTGAGATTATTGATAATAAATTAACCCCCCTATTTACTAGTGATAAGTATTTCTACAAAAAAGACTCCACAAGAATATTTAAAATTGCTTCTTTTCAAGGATTTGGGGAAAATAAAATAATATATTTAACATCTAATCCTCTAAAAAAAGAATTAAGAATTCTTGATTTAAAAACTGGGGAGAACTCAGTTTTCCGTACTCAATTAGATAGTATTATTTATAGGGTTAAAATAAAGAGTTTTATAAATATAAACAACTCTATTCTTGCGCTAAGATTAGAGAATAAAGGAATAATTATAATTGATAAGGATGGTAAATTCATAAGAAAGATTGATAAATCAAGTGGTTTACAAAGTGATGTTATCGAGAGTATTTTTGTTGATAAAAGCAATATATTATGGGTTGCTCACAAAACTGGAATTAGTAGAGTCGATATATTCTCTAACTACGAATATTTACCCATTGAGAAGCTAGGAATTAAAAACACAATAGAAGCTATAAAATTATTTAATGACACACTGTTTTTTGCTGTTCAAAACCAATTATCTTATCTTGCAGCTAGTACATATGATCAAAAGCGCACCCTTACTCTTGAGGAAATAGACGATTTGAGTAATCCTAAAATATTGCCTATTGATAGTAAGCTTACCAGAGGACAAGGGTGCTATGGCTTACTAAATTTTGATCTTAATAATTATAGAAGCCTTCTTATTATAACAAATAACAATATAGTAGAGAAAACGGAAAGTGGTAAGACAAGGATTGTCTTTTCTGAATCGGGTCGTAAACTATTCCAAGATAAAAAGAATCCCAACAGAGTGTGGGTTTCCATTTATCCTAAAGGGTTGGCAAGTATTTATTATAATAATGGAGAATGGATAAATGAGGGAAAAATAGAAAACACTTCTTACAATATTTTTGATATTAATTCTGATAAAGACAATAATATTTGGATGGGAGCTTATGGTTTACTAAAGCTAGAAACTCCTGTGTTTATTAATCATAAAATTACTAATCCAAATATAATAACATTTGACACTACCAATGGCTTATCTGCTAATGATACTTATATTGTTCATAGTGATAATGGAAATGTGTTTTTTGCCTCTGCTGATGGCTTATACGAATACAATACTAAAACAAACCACTTTACCAAAAGTAACTACTACGGTAATTGGATAAAAAACCATTTCTCACTACGCTTTTATAAAGACAAATTTGGGAAAACTTGGACGGTAAGTTACCCTGATGATAAATCTAAGATTTACATTAAAAGTTTTACTCCTAACTCCGAAGGAACTTTCTTTATGAATACTGAGTTTTCGAAACAGATTAAAGCTCAAAAGTTTTTTGCTATATGTCCATATAAAGGACGTTTACTGGCAGGAGGGACATTTAGTATTGTTTATCTGAAAAACTCTGTTGATACCAACAGTAGTAATAAGGTAAATGTTTTTATCAATATTATTGAAAAAACTAATAAGAAAACATTATTTGGAGGTACTTACACTAACTCTTCTGGGAATATTGTTTCCTCCCAAAGCAAGGCATCCGTTCCTATTTTAGATTATAAAGATCATAACCTTGTTTTTAAATTTTCTGGAATAAGTAATAAGGTTTCCAGCAATTTAGAATACCGGTGGTGGCTAGAGGGTTATGATAATGATTGGGAGGTTTGGAATAAAAAAACCGAAGTAAGGTTTACAAATCTTCATGAAGGGGAATACACCTTTTGGGTTCAAACAAGGGATATTTACGGAAACGAAAGTTCAAAGTTAAGTTATTCATTTACCATCATACCACCATGGAATAGAACAATTTGGGCATATATTTCTTACTTTATTCTCTTTATAGCATTTGTGTGGGGAGCAATTCAGTATTCTACCCGCAAACTAAAACTCATAATTACCCAAGCAACTGCAGAAATTCAAAAACAAAAAACTGATATTGAAACCAAAAATGAGGAAATAGTTAGTAGTATTCGTTATGCGCAGCGCATACAAGAGGCTGTTATTCCAAATAAAATACAAATGGGAAAAGCCTTCCCTGATCATTTTGTTTTATGGAAACCTAGGGATATAGTAAGTGGTGATTACTATTGGATGATGGAAAAAGACGGGAAATTGATTTTAGCGGCTGCCGATTGTACTGGACACGGGGTTCCTGGTGCATTTATGAGTATTATGGGAATCTCCTTCTTAAATGAAATTGCTCATAATCCTAAAGTACAAAGTGCTGCTGCTGCACTTGATATGTTACGACAAAATGTAATAACATCACTAAATCAAGAGGGCTCAAAAACCAATACCAAAGACGGTATGGATATGTCGATATGTGTATACGATTTCGATAATATGATTATGGAATTTGCCGGAGCGTATAATCCTATGTATATGATTCGTGATGGTGAACTAAGCACTATTAAAGCCGATAGAATGCCTATTGGTATTCATGAACGCGATAATAATTCCTTTACAAATATTAAATTTAATATGCATAAGGGAGACGTTTTCTATATTTTAAGCGATGGTTATATTGATCAATTTGGTGGAGAAAAGGGCAAGAAATTTATGACAAAGAGATTTAAGAAATTATTACTAGAAATTTATACTAAACCCATGGCTGATCAAAAAGAGATTCTTTGGCAAACATTATTAAGCTGGCGTGGTGATATAGAACAACTTGATGATATAATTGTAATTGGAGTAAGAGTATGATAGAGCATATTGACAGTGGTTTACAGGCTTTGACAACAGATACAGTACTGTCAAAACTACTTCCTGATACAGTAGATATTATTTCACTTTTTAATAACCACTTACTCCAAGCGGACTCTATTAATCCATCGCCAATTGTTCATAGCTCTTTCAATACGTTTTTTTATTGGCTTTTGTCTATTAGTATTCTTATTGTTTTTGCAAAAGTAACGTACTACAAACAATTTAGTATGAGCTTTCTTTCCAATTTTAGTCAGCGTAACTATTCACTACTACAGCAATTGGGAGATACTATTAGACATCCTTTAAACCTAATATTACTTATTGTTTATATAATATCTGGAGCATTATTTTTAAGTATAATTTCATACGATTACATCAATCAAGAAACATATACCATTAATAGTCTTGTTTTTCAAAATATTATTATAATTAGCGGGGTGGTATTATCAACAATTATTATTGCCGAATTTTTTAGATATCTATTCCAAATAGATATACTAATTAGCACATATTACGAAAGCACTGTACAGTCTTATAACCTTTCATCACTGATATTAACCTTAGGAATATGGTTTATTATTTTCTCAGGAATAGAAATTGCAACAATAATAATTCTAGGACTATTAACTATGCAGTATTTATACAGAATCTATAACTTATTAATACACATTAGAATAAAAAATAAATATAGTTTGTTTCATTATATTATTTACATTTGCACGGTCGAAATTCTACCTTTAATTATAGCTACAAAGCTATATTTTGTAATGGTTTTGCAATAATTGTAACTATTAGACACACCTAATATTTTACTTGATTAGGGTGAATTTTGAAAATAAAAAGTATTATAAAATTAAAAACTATAGTTTTGAAAATAAAAAGTATTCTTATTTCTCAACCAAAACCTACAGATTTAGAAAAATCTCCTTACACAAAACTTGCTGAAAAACACAAAATTCAGGTTGATTATTTTAAATTTATTAAGATAGAAGGCGTTTCCTCTAAAGAATTTAGGAAAGCACGTACTAATATAGCCACCTATTCTGCGGTAATTTTTACATCACGTCAGGCTGTTGATCATTTTTTCAGAATAGCTAAAGAGCTTCGTATTGAAGTTTCGGAAGAGCTGAAATATTTTTGCATGTCAGAATCAACAGCATATTATCTACAAAACTACGTACAATACCGCAAAAGAAAGATTTTTCATGGTGAGCGTACTTTTATGGATTTAATGACTATCATTAAAAAACATCCGGAAGACAACTTTCTTTTCCCTTGTTCAGAAACTCATAAACAAGATCTTCCTGATGCTTTAACGGCAGAAAAAATTGATTATACAAAAGCTGTTATTTATAAAACTGTTGCCTGTAATTTATCTAAAATAGAGGTTATAGATTATGATATGCTTGTGTTTTTTAGCCCTTCGGGAGTTAAATCATTACTTAAAAACTATCCTGACTATAAACAAGAAGGTCAAGTTATTGCAACATTTGGCAAAACAACCACTGACACTGCTAGGGATTTAGGACTTGAAGTAAGTATTGCTGCTCCAACACCTAAAGCCCCATCTATGTCAATGGCAATAGAGAATTACGTGAAAGAAGCAAATAAAAGAAAAAGATAAATATATAATACAAGATTATATAATCAACCATCTTACTTAAAGAAGTAAGATGGTTTTTTTAATTAATAATAGCATAAATAATTACCTTAAAAGTACTAATCGTTATAGAGTATTTTATAAATTGATTCTAAATAGAGTTAAAAAACTAACTACATATTAAGATAATTAGTAATTTTGTCACATTATGCAAATAGAAGTTTTAAAATCGAAAATTCATAAAGTTAAAGTCACACAAGCTGACTTAAACTATATTGGCAGTATTACTATTGATCAAGATTTGATGGATTCTGTTGATATTATAGAAAACGAGCGAGTACATATATATAATATTACCAATGGCGAACGCTTTGACACATACGTGATAAAGGGAGAAAGAGGTAGTGGGGTAATTGGCGTTAATGGAGCCGCGGCTCGCAAAGTACAAGTTAACGATTTACTAATCATTGTATCGTATGCTCGTATGGACTTTGAAGAGGCAAAATCGCATCAACCCGCAATTATATTTCCTACTGACGATAATAAACCAGCTTAATAACTTGAAAAAGAAAATTATAACTACGCTAAAATTAGTTATTGCCTTTGGTATTGGAATTGGTATTATATACCTTTCACTCAGAGACTTAACCCCCAAAGCTAAAGATGATATTATCTCAAGTTTTTTACTTGCTGACTATAGTTGGGTAGTATTCTCATTGTTTTTTGGAATATTAAGTCACCTTATTCGTGCTCAAAGATGGAGAATGCTCCTACAACCAATGGGCTATACTACTACTTTAAAAAACAGCTTTCTTGCAGTTATGATTGGCTATTTTGCTAATTTAGGTATTCCTCGCTCTGGGGAGCTAGCGCGATGTACTATCCTTTATAAAGAAGACAAAATTCCTGTAGACAAAAGCTTTGGAACGGTTATTATAGAACGAACAATTGATATGATAATATTTTTTTCCTTATTCTTTCTAACCTTTATCGTACAATTTAAAAGACTAAATGCTTATATTGAAGAAAATATTTTTCCAGCACTAGAAAATAAATTTGGCTTTATTAATAATGGTGACTTATTCTTTAAGGAAGTATTGGGTGGAGTTATTATTGTGTTTCTAATTACTTATTTTGTTTTCAGAAAAAAACTTCTACAATTAGCTTTTGTTCAGAAAATACTTAAATTATTTAGTGGTATTTGGGAAGGATTGAAATCAATTGTAAATATAAAGCAGCCACTATTATTTATTCTATATTCGCTGCTAATATGGCTTAACTATTACCTTATGATTCATATGGGCCTACAGGCTATTCCGCAAACTAGTGGCTTAGGGCTTGGGGCTACTCTCTCGGTATTAGTTTTGGGCTCAATAGGAATTATGCTTACTCCTGGTGGCATAGGCTTATATCCAGTAATTGTAGCTCAAACACTAGTATTATATGGGATATCTGCCGACTCGGGATATGGCGACGCAATAGGCTGGTTAACCTGGAGTTCACAAACAATAATGATAATCGTTTTAGGCTCAATCTCAGTATTACTAATAAGCCTTAAAAGTAAAAATAAACTAAGTAATTAGTTCTGTCTTTAATAATAAAATTTAAACTTATGAATAATTACAGCCAAGTGAAATACAAGATTACTCAACAAGAGCAACTTGATAGTTTGATAAACTTATGGAAATCAAATAAAGAGAAAATTGTATTTACAAATGGCTGTTTCGATATTATTCATCAAGGACATATCGATTATTTGGCAAAAGCATCTAATCTAGGAACAAAACTAATTATTGGAGTAAATACCGATAGGTCCGTAAGCGCAATTAAGGGAGAGCATCGACCTATTCAAGATGAATACTCTCGTCAGGTGATCCTTGCAGCTATGCAGTTTGTTGATGCGGTAATACTTTTTGACGATGATACGCCAATCAATCTAATTAGCAAAATTATTCCTTCGGTATTGGTGAAAGGAAGTGATTATAATGCAAAAGATATTGTTGGTTATGATGTAGTTATCAATAATGGTGGTTCAGTAGAAACAATAGATTTCTTAGAGGGCTTTTCAACCTCAGGTATTGAGCGAAAAATTATTGAATCCAACTAAGATATCTATATTACTCCACTTTTTTTCATTCTATAAATTGTGGATTTTCCTATATTTAAAGCCTTGGCAACAGCTGTTATATTTCCTTCATATTTCTTTATATAACTATTTATTATTTTAGAATTATATTCTTCCAATGTTAGATCAAAAGACAAAACATCAGTTAAGGTATTTATATTTCTAAAGCTAATATCATCTTCTTGAATAATATTATTTTCAGACAAAACAGAAGCTAGTTCAATAACAGCTTTTAATTCACGGACGTTTCCAGGAAAAGAATAGTTTAATATTTTAGCTTGCGCCCCCGTGGACATTGCAATCATTTTTTGACTATTTTCCTTACAATAAACTTTAATAAAATATTTAGATAATAACATTTTGTCATTTCCTCTATTTCGCAATGGTGGAAGTTCTATTGGTAATCCTAATAATCTATAGTATAAATCCTCTCTAAATAATTTCTTTCCAACCTCTTCGTGTAGATCTTTATTCGTAGCAATAATTATTCTAACATCAATATTGATGGTTTCGTTCCCTCCTACTCTATTAAGCTCTCGCTCTTGTATAACCCTTAATAATTTTGCTTGCATTGCAAGGCTCATCTCCCCAATCTCATCAAGAAATAAAGTACCCCCTTCTGCTAATTCAAACTTACCAATCCTCTTTTTATCAGCTCCAGTAAAAGCACCTTTTTCATGACCAAACATCTCACTTTCTATAAGATCCTCAGGAATTGCAGAAACATTTACAACAACGAATGGCTTCTTCGATCGTTTAGAATTATAGTGTATTGCTTTAGCCACCACCTCTTTACCTGTACCCGTTTCGCCACTTATTGAAACAGTAATATTACTTTTAATGGCCTTTTCCATTATTGCAAAAACTTTCTTCATAACAGAGCTAGAGCCTATTATTCCTTTAGAAATAGAAAACTTTTTTCCAATTTCTTCTCGCAAAATTGCAACTTCTTCCTTAAGATCGTGCTGCTCGCGAGCGTTCTTTACGGCATTCCATAATCTAGTAATAGTATCGTCGTCCTTTACTATATAATCGTAAGCGCCTAGTTTTAATAATCCGATAGCAGTAGGTATGTCGCTCTGACCAGAAATTATAATCACAGGTAAATCTGAATTGAATTCTTTAAACTTTTGTAATAACTCCTTTCCCGTACCGTCTGGTAAAAAATAATCTAGAGTTATTAAATCTGGAGATCTATGAAGGTTTTTTATGCAGGATTTTATATCAGCATATATTTCTACATCATAATCAGGATTTTTTGTTAATTGATAACTGATAAGCTTAGCATATATGGGGTCGTCATCAACAACAAAAATTTTATATTGTTTCATCTATTTAATAGTATTAGTTTTAGTGAGCAATTATTAATCTGAAAAACTTAGTAATTATCAAATTAATATCATTACAAATATAATACAATTATTTAAATTACCAAAATTGGAATTATTCCTAAAATGAGAATTATTTTTTTCTAAAATAAATTTAGAGCTTATTATATAAGTATTTTTATCATTTAATAGTAATTTCTTTGAATTCATCTAAATATAATAGTAATTTATCTATTTTAAGACTTGTATTTTTTATTATATATGTATTTTTATATATTAACATACTATTTAATAACTATTATCTATATTTACTTATAATATTAATCAACTGTAAGAATAATTAAATAGCTTTTCAATTATTAAGCATAATTCAATATCTTTGTTGAAATAAAAATACAATTACTCAATATGAAAATTTTAGTAACAGGAGGCTTAGGCTATATTGGATCACATACGGTTGTTGAATTACAAAACGCTGGAATAGATGTAATTATAGTGGATAACTTATCCAATTCTGAGATTAGTGTACTCAATAGTATCACTAATATTACTAGCACAGAACCCGAATACCACAATTTTGATTTAGCAGATAAGGAGGCTTGTAACATTTTTTTTAATAACAACTCTGATTTAGATGGAATAATTCATTTTGCTGCATATAAAGCCGTTGGTGAATCGGTAAATAACCCACTAATGTATTATCGTAATAATCTAGAATCATTAATGAATATTATGGATAATATGAATACAAGGGGTTTGTCTAACCTTGTATTCTCAAGCTCTTGCACGGTTTATGGCCAACCCGATGTGCTTCCCGTTACAGAAGACTCTCCTCGAAAAGAAGCTGAATCACCTTATGGAAACACAAAGAAAATGGCTGAGGATATTATTAGGGATACAATTTATGCCACTGACCTAAAAGGTATAGCTCTTCGCTATTTTAATCCTGTAGGAGCTCATCCAACAGCATTAATAGGTGAACTTCCACTAGGTGTTCCTAATAATCTTATGCCATTTATAACACAAACTGCTGCCGGAATTAGGGAGCAATTAAGTGTTTTTGGCGATGATTATAATACTCCTGATGGCACAGCAATTCGTGATTATATTCACGTTGTAGATTTGGCAAAGGCTCATGTTATTGCTGTTAAAAGATTATTTGAAAATAAAAATAAACGCAATTTTGAGATTTTTAACCTTGGAACTGGAAATGGATACTCAGTGTTAGAGGTGGTTAAGTCGTTTGAAAGAGTAACTGATACCAAACTCAATTATAAGATTGTAGGCCGTCGCGAAGGAGATATTGAAAAGGTATGGGCAAATACTGATTTTGCAAATAAAGAACTAGGATGGAAAGCAGAGCAAGATATTGACGATATGACTGCTAGCGCTTGGAAATTTCAATTAGCATTAAAAAAATAATATGAAACATATGAAAACTATATTAATTACAGGAGGCGCCGGATTTATTGGATCGCACCTAATTAGGTTATTTGTAAATAAATACCCTGACTATAGAATTATAAATCTAGATAAGCTTACCTATGCAGGAAATCTAGAGAATTTAATAGACATTGAAAATGCTTCAAATTACGAATTTGTAAAAGCTGATATTGTTGATGCTAATGTGATTTTTGAGGTATTTGAAAAATATCAGCCCGATGGAGTTATTCACTTAGCTGCCGAATCGCATGTGGATAGAAGTATTGCAAACCCAAATGAGTTTATTTTTACAAACATTGTAGGAACAGCTAATTTATTGAATGC
>QMPB01000076.1 GCA_003648395.1 Bacteroidota bacterium | reverse complement strand
TCGCTTTATTTCTTTATGTTGGGGCTGAGGTTATTGCTGTGGATACGCTTATTTCTTATGGTAGTAGTTTGGGTTTTGAAATGTCGGAAGCAAAATTCTTTTCTTCTTTTACTTTAGGAGCAATGATTTTTGGTTATTTTCTTGGTATTGCACTAATTCCTAAAGTATTATCTCAATCGAAGGCCCTTATGATAATGGCTGTAGTAGGTGTAGTATTTGTTATTATTGCAATGGCAAGCTCGGGCTTTACGTCCATACTTTTTATTGCGGCATTAGGGCTTGCAAATTCAATAATGTGGCCAGCAATATGGCCTTTGGCAATTAATGGATTGGGGAAATTTACTAAGCAAGGCAGTGCTCTTCTTATTATGGCAATCTCTGGTGGCGCAATTATGCCTCTTATTTATGGTGCCCTTTCCGGGGCTAATATGCTTGGCTCTCAAATTGCCTATGTAATTCTTATTCCATCGTATTTGTTTATCCTTTATTATGCTTGGTCGCAGAATAAGGCAGAATAATTTTTTTTGTAAAAAAAACTTAAATCTATAGAGTTTTCATGTATCTAATAAATAGTCTGTAATACAAGTATTAATATAATGTTGAATAGAATATTTAGAAATAAATACTTATTATTAAGTCTTCAGTTTTTTACACTGATAGTGTTTGTATTGCTTATTTATGGAAGTATTGGAATTGCTACTGACGATGCTAGTTTTGCAAAAATACTACGCAATACCAACCTTCCCAACCTTATTGTGTGGTCGTATTGGTGGCCTATAATAATTGCCTCTGCAATAATTTTTGGGCGTTATTGGTGCTCCATTTGTCCTATGGAATTGATTACATCTTTCTTTGGGAAAATAGGGTTTCGTAATAAACCTAGCAATTTTATGAAATCAGGGTGGATAATTACTCTTTTTTATGCAATAGTACTAATACTAGGAATTCATACTTTCGCCATTCATCGTATACCGCAATATATGGCTATATATATGCTTGTTTTGTTTGCAACGGCTGTTATAGTAGGCCTTATTTGGGAGAAGCGAACTTTCTGTACTCACGTTTGTCCAATTGGGCATTTACTGGGGCTTTATTCACTGCTGTCGTTTAATAAATTGGGCGTTAAGGATACTGATGTCTGCAAAAACTGTAAAACAAAGGACTGTATTAGTAAAGCTAATCATTATAAATTTAATGCTCGCTCTTGTACTTCAGAATTATATCCTCCTATGATTAGTAATAATAGTGATTGTATCCTTTGCGGACAGTGTTTTAAATCTTGCACAAAAGATAATGTGATAATACAAAAACGAAGATTTGCGGCTGATTTATTTACAAATATTAGTTTGCGATGGTCCGAAATTGCTTTTTTTATGATTGTAAGTGGTTTTGTGGTTTACGAATTACTATCGGAATGGTCGGTTAGTAAAGAAATAGTAATGACAATTCCAAATTATATAAATGGGAGTTTAGGTATTTTGGGAAGTGCAAAGGGGACAGTAAAAGCAATAATACTGTTTGTAATACTTCCACTGATTTTTTTCTCAATATTTGGTATTCTTAAAAAAATAGTGGCTAATGAAAAATGGAAAAGCGCATTCAATCAGTTGGTATTAGCATTGCTACCTATAGCAGCAAGTATGCATTTATTAAAAGCTATACTTAAAACTACATCTCGTATTCCTTATTGGGAATTTGTTGTTTCTGATCCCAGTGGAGTAGAATCTGCTACGAAAATAATGTCGAATCCCGAATTAGTAAAGAACAATTATCTAATAAATATACTGGCTCCCAGTATAGATGTTATTTCTGTTGTTCTGCCAATTTTAGGATTATTTCTTTCAATTTTAGTAATTATAAAACAGGCTCATAATAATATTAGTTCAAGAGTTATTTCTTTTATAGCAGCTAGTTTATATGTCTTAATTTTTATAATTACTATGCTTGAATGGAGGTGGCTTTATTAATAATAGTTATAACTAAAAACCCATCAACTCTTTATTAAAGAATTGATGGGTTTATTATTAAGTAAATAAATTTTACTTAAATATTTTATTATAATTATCTAGCGATATTAAATTTAGTAACAGAAGCATTAACTCTTACAATATAAGTACCAGCAGCAAAGTTACTAGTATTTATTTCTTGCAATTTAGTAGCTTCTTCAATTGTATAAACAACTTTACCAGTAATATCTAATATTATAATTTTCTGGTTTTCAGCATTAGCAATTGTTACTAATTCGTTTGCAGGATTAGGATATATAGAAAGCTTAGCTACTTTATTAATATTCTTTAAGGAAGTAGTATTACTTACTGAAACATTATCAATACCTAAACCAAACATATCATATGTATCATGGTGTCTGAAAGCAATCCAGATATCTCCAGAATAAGAAGCTAGACTTATATTTCGATACACATCACTATCATCTACTAATGTTTCATTAAATTCTGCAGTAGTAAAGTCGCTTGGTGTATTTCCAGTTGTAGAAATATAAACTGAATATTGCTCAGCAGCATAATTGGCATCAAAAGATTTTGCATTCCAACTTAAATAAGGAGTCGTTAGACTTGAAATGTCAATTTTATTTGATATTACCCAGTTGTCAGGGTTAAGTGCCGTTGCACTAGGGTTGTCATACGAAAATGAGTTTAATGAAGGATTTCCAGTTACAACTTCGGTAAATGCCCAGTCAAAACCATCACCATCAACGTCATATAATTGCCAACAGCCAATGCCACTTGTCATATCATCAGTCCAAGGAGCAGTAATAGGAGCAGAGCAATCTTTAGATGTTGTAAAAGAAGAAGAAGTCCATGTACTTACAGTACTACTACCACAATCTGTTTGTATATAAACATAGTATTCGGTAAGTTCTGTTAAACCTGTAAGGCTATATGAAGCAGTAGTTGCAGCTCCATCATAAATATCACCTGTTCCAGTAGCTGGATCAATTACTGTTGAAGATACTTTAAGATTCCATGCAGAAGCGCTAGATGTCCATGCAATATCTGTAGAATTAAAAGTAGTATTTGTATATACAATAGCTGAAGGAGGGAAGCAAGTCATTGCTGCATCCGATATTATAGCTTTTATATTCCAGTTAGCATCTACTGAACCACCAGTAAGATCCAATAAAGAACTCCATGAGCCAAAATTCATTATGTCGCCATAACCATTTGTTTCACGTGGACCAGCATCAGTTCCTGCAGGATAGCCACCAATTGTAACTAGCTCATATCCAACATAAAGATCATCTGCTGTAATAGCATACGAAGTTGTTAATATAACATTATTCCAACCTTCGACTAAGCCAGTAACAACTTGAGTATATACAGCAGTAGTAGTATCATTATAAAGTTGTATTTCTGCAGTAGAAACATTACTAACACCACTAATATAAAATTGTACTTCAGTAAGGAAGTTTCCAACTAGTGGAGTCATTACTGTTGATGGGTGTAAAGCGAAAACGCCAAAGGTAGCAGCTGTTCCAGTACCAATACTGTTATCATTTATTCCGTCGTAACTAAGTGTTGCAACTACTGTCTTTGAGTTGTTAGTAGCGGCCAAAGATTTAGATTTAACAGACGAAAGCACGCCTGCAGTATTACCTACATTCTTTGTTAATTGCGCGAAAGAAGTACCAATAAATAATACTGCAATCATTAAAATAGTAAAATGCTTCATATTTGTAATTTTAGTTAATAATTTATGATTTTAACAAAAGTAATGTTTTTTTGGATAAGCATAATAAATTTTTATAAAAAAAAGCTCCAATCAAATTAATGATTAGAGCTTTATTATTTAGAAAAAATATAGATTACATTAATTTCATATCATCAAGAACCTTCATAACAGATTTTACAGCTGCAGAAGAAGTTTCCATATCTTTCATTTCGTCTTCGTTAAGATCAATTTCAATGATTTCTTCAACACCATTACGACCTAGGCGTACTGGAGATCCAAGATAAACATCCTTCTGTCCCCATTGTCCATCAAGTGAAACGCAAACTGGGAAGATATGCTTTTGATCATTTACAATAGATTCAACCATTTGAGCAGCAGCAGCACCTGGAGCATACCAAGCAGAAGTACCCAATAGTTTAACTATCTCACCACCACCTTTTTTAGTACGGTCGATAATAGCATCAAGCTTATCGTCGTCTATAAGGTCAGTTACTGGAATACCTGCTACAGTAGTGTATCGCTTAAGAGGAACCATAGTATCGCCATGTCCACCCATTAGTAAAGCTTGAATATCGTTAGGAGAAACGCCTAGCTCAGTTGCAAGGAATGCCTTATAACGTGATGTGTCAAGAATACCTGCCATACCAAATACTTTATTTGCTCCTTTACCAGAAGCCTTATGAGCAGCATAAGTCATTACATCTAGAGGATTAGCAACAACAATAATGATAGCATCAGGAGAAGCTTTCATTACGTTACCTACAACGTTCATCATAATCTTAGCATTGGTAGCAATAAGATCATCGCGGCTCATTCCTGGCTTACGAGGAATACCCGAAGTTATAACTACAACTTCCGAACCAGCAGTTTTTGAATAATCATTAGTATATCCATTTACGCGAGTATCGAATTGATTGATTGCGGCAGCTTCCCAAATGTCAAGAGCTTTACCTTCTGCAAATCCTTCTTTAATATCGATTAATACAACCTCATCTAAGAAGTTTTTCTGAGCTAATACATCAGCGCAAGTTGCTCCAACGTTACCAGCACCTACTACGGTTACTTTTTTCATATTTATTATTTGTTTATGTGTTTTGTTTTCTAAAAAAAAGAATAAAATTCCAGAAAATTAATTCTGGAATTTTATTGTAATATTATTTTAAACAGATTATTATTTAATGCCTGCAGCATCTTCTAGCATAGCAGTAGTTAACGACTTAGGACGCTCAAGAGCATATCCTAAAGCTCTGTCCCAAGTAATATTAGCTAATACACCAATTGAACGACCTACTCCAAACATTACTGTATAGAAATCGTACTCAACAATACCATAGAACCACTGGATAACTCCTGATTGAGCATCAACGTTTGGCCATGGATTCTTAGCTTTTCCTTGTTCTACTAAAATATCTGGAACAACTCTATAAAGCATATCAACATACTTAAAGATTTTATCGTTTGGTAAGTGCTTCTCACAAAATTCTCTTTGCGAAGCATAACGAGGATCAGTTTTACGTAATACAGCGTGACCAAATCCTGGAATTACAGCACCACCATTTAATGTTTCCCAAACAAATTTCTTCATTATTTCTTCTGTTGGCTCAACACCATCAAGCTTAGTAATTACATTCTGTAACCAGCCTAAAACTTCTTGATTTGCTAATCCGTGTAATGGTCCAGCTAAAGCATCCATACCAGCAGATAATGAATAGTAAGCATCAGATAAAGTAGAAGCTACTAAGTGAGTTGTATGTGCAGATGCGTTTCCTGACTCATGATCAGAGTGAAGGATGAAATACATACGAGCAACATCATCATAAGGAGCATCAATACCCATCATTTTAGCGAAGTTAGATCCCATATCTACTTTTGGATTAGCGATAATATCACCACCTTTATACTTATAACGGTAAATAAAAGCAGCAATTTCTGGTAAACGAGCTAAAAGATCTGTTGAATCTTCGAACATTGAATCCCAAGCATCCATTTTATTGAACCCTTCGTTATAGAATTTAGCAAATTTACTTTCTTTCTGCATTGCAAGAATTGCAGAATTAAACATAACCATTGGATGAGAATCCTTTGGTAAAGCCTTAATTACATCAAATACATATGATGGAACTTCACTTCTGTTTTTAAAGTCTTCTACTAATTCCATAGTCTCTTCCAATGTTGGAATATCACCAGTCAATAGTAAATACCAAAAACCTTCAACATAAGGGTAATCTTTACCTTCTGGCTTTGGCAATGCTGCCATAGTTTCAGGAATAGTATATCCACGGAAACGGATACCTTCCATTGGATCTAAATAAGAAATGTCAGTTACCAAACATCTAACGCCTCTTGCGCCACCTATTGCTTGATCAATTGTTACTTCACCAACTTTTACGCTACCATACTCTTTCAGTAGTTTAGTAGTTCTTGGTCGATGTTCTTGAATCTTTTTGTACAGTTTTTCTTTTAAAGCTGTCATAATATTTGTTTTTTATATGCCTGTTAATAACAACAGACGGGTTTATGTGTGTTATAAAAATTTATTGCTCCAACTATAATCTATAGAAGAACAAATGTTTTTTTCTTTTGTAAAATGTTTTTTTAAAGAATACACAGCCTTACATACACCATTTTGGAGTATGTTTTTTCTAGATATACAAATAGAATCAATATTCATATTATTTCTGTGCAGAGTGTGTATTAACTTATGAAATATGTTGATTATGGGTGATAAAACACCATCGATATTTCGAGCTACTAAAGTACAAAAGCTTTTTAATATATGGAGTTATAATACTTTATAAAACTCTATTATTAAGTTGATATAAGTCTGCTTTGTATAACTTCTTTATCAAAATATAAACTGAGAGGACTTTTCGAAAAACATCTTATTTGACTATTTAGTTCACAATACTGATTATGATAAGCTATTCATATTAAATATAATGCTATATCTACATATTGCTTATAGACATTTTTTTGTGGCATAAAAAAAGCCACAATTTAAATTGTGGCTTTATGTATATTTTAAGAATTATGTTTTCTTAATCAAGTTTTTGCTGACCATTAATTGCATCAACAACAGCAATAGCAGTCATATCTACAATTTCACGAACTGAGCTTGAAAGCTGAAGAATATGAACAGGTTTTTTAAGACCCATAACGATAGGTCCAATTGCCTCAGCATGTCCAATTTCTTGGAGCATCTTATAAGCAATATTTCCAGAATTTAAGCTTGGAAAGATTAATGTGTTTACATCTCTATTTCCTAATTTTGAAAATGGGTAACGCTCAGTTCTTAAATTTGTATTAAGAGCAAAATTAGCTTGCATCTCACCATCAACCATAATATCAGGGTGACTTTCATGAAGAATTGATACAGCCTCACTCATCTTTAATGAGCTTTCAGCCTCAGTAGAACCAAAGTTTGAATATGATAATAATGCAATATTTGGATCAAAACCAAAATTACGAACTTCATTTGCAGTTAGTAAGGTAATATCTACCAATTCTTGAGCACTAGGGTCTGTATTTATAGTAGTATCAGCTAAGAAAAATGGCCCCTTTTTGGTATTCATAATATACATACCAGCAATCTTATTTATATCATCGCGCTTACCAATAATTTGTAGTGCAGGGCGTATTGCTGAGGCATATTTGGTATTTAAACCAGCAATCATTGCATCAGCATCTCCACTCTCTACCATAGCAACTCCAAAATAGTTTTCGTCAAACATTTTGCTTAGAGCTTGACTATATGAAATACCTCTTCTATTACGTTTATTACAAAGTAGTTTTGCGTATTTCTGTCTTGTATCAGCCATAGCCGAAGAAGAGAAATTAACAATCTTAATATCACTAATATCTAATGCAAACTTTTCTGCACTGTCCTTAATTAGCTTCTCATTTCCTAATAAAATAGGAATAGCAATACCCTCATTACTAACCTGAATTGCTGCTTGCATTACTTTAATGTCGCTAGCATCAGTATAAACTACACGCTTTGGTGCTGCCTTAGCTTTTGAATATGCCGATCTCATTATTGAGTTATCAATTCCCATACGTTGGCGAAGCTCAGATTTATAAGCATCCCAATCTTTAATTTCTTGGGTAGCAACACCTGAATCAACTGCCGCTTTTGCTACTGCAACAGAAACATACTCTATCAATCGTGGGTCAAGAGGTGTAGGAACAATATATTCCTTTCCAAATCCCATCTCAGTTTTGCCATAAGCCTTTTGTACTACATCAGGTACTGGCTCTTTCGCCAATTCTGCCAATGCATAAACCGCAGCAATTTTCATTTCTTCATTAATAGCTGTAGCTCTAACGTCGAGTGCGCCTCTAAAAATAAAAGGAAATCCTAATACATTATTAATTTGGTTAGGATAATCAGAACGACCCGTTGCAAATATTAAATCCTGACGAGTAGCCAATGCGTCTTCGTAAGTGATTTCTGGATCTGGATTAGCCATTGCAAATACAATTGGTTCGTCTGCCATAGAAGCAAGCATATCTTTGCTCATGGCTCCTTTAACAGATAATCCTAAGAATATATCTGCACCAACAAGAGCATCTGAAAGAGTTACCTTATCAGTATCACGGGCAAATTCTTTTTTAGCCTCATTCATATCAGTACGAGCAGTTCTAAGAACACCTTTACTATCGCACATTAGTATATTCTCTGGCTTTACACCAACTGACATATACAAACGTGTACAAGCAGATGCAGAAGCACCAGCTCCACTTACAACTAATTTAACCTTAGAAATATCTTTTCCAGTAAGTTCCAAAGCTGAAACTAAACCTGCAGCTGAGATTATTGCTGTTCCATGTTGATCGTCGTGCATTACAGGAATATCAAGAGCCTCTTTTACTCTACGCTCAATCTCGAAACACTCAGGAGCTTTTATGTCCTCCAAATTGATACCTCCAAAAGTAGGAGCTATCTCAATTACTGTTTCTACAAACTTATCAATATCTCTTGTGCTTATTTCAATATCAAATACATCAACATCAGCAAAAATCTTAAATAAAAGACCCTTGCCTTCCATTACTGGCTTGCCTGCTAATGCTCCAATATTTCCTAAACCAAGTACCGCAGTACCGTTTGATATTACTGCCACTAGATTCCCCTTTGCAGTATACTTATAGGCATCTGCTGGGTTTTTCTCAATGGCTAAACATGGATAAGCTACTCCTGGTGAGTAGGCTAATGATAAATCTCTTTGTGTAGAATATGGTTTCGTTGGTACTACTTCCACTTTTCCTGGCTTTCCACCTTGCATATGATATTCTAATGCAGCTTTTTCTAGTAACTTACTCATAATGCTTGTTTTATATGAATTGTGTTATTCTATAATTATTCAATTTGTATTGATAATGATTATGCAAATTTAATAAATTACAATTTATGCGTAACATTTTAATTCTTGCATGAAATCAAATACAAAAGTAATAATATATATTTAGAGTAATTTTCTTCACAGTATAGTTTATCATTTATATAAAATAGATAAGTACTAGTTTAGTACTGACAAATGTTGTATATTTGAGCAATAAATACTATTTGACCCTATGGGGTACTCTTTTAATAATGTAATTATTTAAGGAGAACTCAAAGCTAAGGTTAGCATATTAATATATCATAGGGCTTATGCTGCCTTTTCGATTTAAAAAAATTAGTAAGTTGTTTTATTATAATATATGCTAAATATGAAAAAAATTGTTGTACTAAGTGGAGCAGGAATGAGTGCCGAGAGTGGAATCCTTACCTTTAGAGATATGGGTGGAATGTGGGACAGGTATAATATTGAAGAAGTAGCGAGTCCTATCGCATGGGTAGAAACACCACAACTGGTTATGGATTTTTATAATACGAGAAGAAAGCAACTTCTTTCGGTAGAGCCCAATAAGGCGCACGAAGCTTTAGTAGAATTAGAAAAACATTACGACGTAGAAATAATTACCCAAAATGTAGATGATTTACACGAGAGAGCAGGCTCTAGCAATGTTTTACACTTGCATGGTGAGCTTAGAAAGGTTCGGAGCGAAAAAGATGATAATTTGGTTACAGAGCTCGAAGGTTGGAAACTTAAAATAGGTGATTTGGCTGAAGATGGTGCCCAGCTTCGTCCACATATAGTATGGTTTGGCGAGGATGTACCTTTAATCGACTATGCTGCCGAAAGAGTAAATCTAGCAGATATACTAATTATTATTGGCACTTCGCTCTCGGTATATCCTGCTGCTGGTTTGATGAGTTGTACTACTCAAGATTGTAAGACGTATTATATTGATCCTAAGGCAAATCAGCAAGCGATACAAGATATGGTGTGCATTTCTAAAAAAGCTACAATTGGAGTTCCTAAATTGGTTGCAGAGTTAATTTCAAAATAGATTGTAACTTTTTATGGTTAAAAGACGTCTGCTTTATAATTCAATAATATAGGAAACAAAAAATATATAAATTATGAATACTTTCTCTACACTTAAAGGAATTGGAATAGCAATAGTTATATTCTTATTATTTTCATTTACTTTTCTTAATAGAATAAATGGCAGTGGAAATTTGGTAAAAGAAGAAAGAGCAGTTAGTACGTTCAATTCTATTGAAGCCGGTGGTGCATTCGAAATTATTATAGTAAAAGGAGACAAACAAAGCTTAATAATTGAAACTGATGATAATATCATAGAGAAGGTTATTAGCAAGGTGAATAATGGGGAATTAGAATTAAGTACTAAAGGAAATATTAATAACCCTACAAAAATGATGGTTTATATTACTATGGCTGAGCTAAAGGATATAGACCTTAGTGGAGCAGCATCCTTAACTAGCGAATCGCGATTTGAGAACGATGATATGGAATTTGAGCTTAGTGGAGCCTCATCGTCAGAGCTTAAAGTTAAATGTAATAAACTTGATGTTGATATTAGTGGAGCTGCAAATATGAATTTAAGCGGTTATGTTGCTAAATTAGAGTTAGAATGTTCGGGAGCAAGTAATTTTAAAGCATATGGCTTAGAAGCTGACGAAGCAAATATTGATTGCAGTGGTGCATCAAGCGTTAAGGTTTCAGTTACTAAATCATTAATTGGAGAAGCCTCCGGAGCATCAAGTATAACTTATAAAGGAAATCCCTCTAATGTAGATGTTAGAACATCTGGAGCAAGCGATATTGATAGAAAGTAGTAATTCTTATTGGGGAACAAGTGAGCTGTAATAATATTTAGTAAGCAGCAACTGTGTTTCCAGTCGCATTATGTTTTTTATGGAATGCGAAACCTCTTATGGCTTAGTATAAGTTTTGTTACCATTTTGTTTTATTAATTCTTTCTGTACTTTAATAGACACTGCTTTAAGTAAAGGACTCCAACTGTTGGCAATATGAAAATGTTGGGCATTTAAACTACTTACCGTATATATTTACAGTAAACTTAATTAAAAATATTAAGCTACCAAAACTTGTATCCGCCAAATTATTTTTACTGCGTGTTAGTGGCTGGTGTTAATTTATGCTCTAATTTTTGTCGTTGTAAAATGTCCAATTTAATTTTATAGTTTCCTTTTTTTTATATTCTTCAATTTTCTCACTAATTGATTTTCTGTGCGCAGAACCACACATAAATATTGCAGTATTGAATGATTTCTCTTTGCAGAACGAATAAATATTACGAAGCATAGAATTTTCGTATGCGCCTAAGTTTGCATTAACTTTTTGTCGCATAATTTCATTGTCAACTATGCGATTTTCCAACTCTCTCATTTCTTCTTGTAAAACAATGCTTTTTTCGCTGTTAAGAAATTGAAATCCACCGTCCATTTCTAATAAGCTGTATTCATCTAATAATTTTTGACAGTCTTTATTTTCAGATATAATTTTAGTTTTTGTTTCAAACTCATCAGATAATCTAATATCAAGCACTGGAACATATTCAAAAGTGTGATTTTGACTGTATTTCTGTATGGTTTTTAGTTCTAACCGTTCTTTATAGACACCGAATTGAGAAAATATCATTTGGTCATATTTGGAATAATTGTCTTCAAATGCCTCTAAAAAAATCACGTCGGGACCAATATTTTCTATAATTTTTAGCAACTCATTTGAGTTACAGTTTCCAAATTCTTTGTGAACTGTTGATATTAGGGTAATGTTATACATTGCTAAAAAAAATCAATTTTCTTTTGATAATAAACTTTCTAAACACCTTGTTATTGCTTCCTTAATATCATCTGCTTCGGTTGAGCCTTGCCCTTCAGCTGTACAAGAGCATATTACTTCATAGTCTTTGGCTGATATGAACTTTATAGTAACTTCAATCGTAGTGCCTCCAAGTCCTCCTGCAATAACTCTTTTACCACTTTCACCATAATTTATTATTATAGTTTTATCAATTAATTCTTGTTTCATTTCAGGTAAAATAATAAATCCATTTTTTAATAATATTCCTGAAATAACATCTTTTGGATTAACACTCTTACTTGTTGAATAACCATAGGTTCCATTCTGATTTCCATAAACTCCACCAGTACCAGAAGTCAGATTGCTTGTTTTAGGAATAAATACGTATTTATATTTTTCTATTGAATCATTTTTTGTGATTATTGGATCTTTTAAAATAGCACAACTATTTATAAAAATACCTGTTAAAATAATTAATAAAAATCTAATTGTTTTCATAACTATAAATCGGTTTTTATTATACTGTATTTTTCTGTTCATTGCCACTTGCCACTAACGGGAGTTCAGGCATTAACCCCCCAATAATTTCAGAATTAACACCCTAAAAGCCCATTTAACGGTTTTTGTGAGCAGCTAATGTACTAATTATTTTAGTGCAGAATTTGCAATCTCTAATTTATTATCCCGTAAAACAAGTAATACGAGGCTATAGATGGCTATAATTGTTAGCACAAGGCTTTC
>QMPB01000075.1 GCA_003648395.1 Bacteroidota bacterium | reverse complement strand
TACACCTGCACCATGACATGCGTTACACATTTTGTCATAACTTGCTTTACCATTTTCATAATTCACAACAACAGCTTCCTCTACAGGAGCAGTTTCTTCAGCTACAGCTTCAGTAGCAGGAGCTTCTTCAGTTACAGCCTCTTTAGCAGGAGTTTCATTGTTTCCACCACAACTTACCATTACCATAGATACAGTAATGAATAAAGCAAAAACTAAACTTAATCTTTTCATAATAATTTTTTTAATAATGTTAATAATAATATTGTACAATTTCAAGATGCGAAGTTAGTTATTTTTAGTTTTATTTTTTTAAAATTTAATATTAAATTATTATAGAAAATATTCATATAAAAATAATACTTTTGCAGCCAATTTTTAGATTTATACTATGGCTTTAAAATGTGGAATTATTGGTTTACCAAATGTTGGTAAATCAACTTTATTTAATTGTTTATCAAATGCAAAGGCTCAGTCTGCAAATTTCCCTTTTTGTACAATTGAACCAAATGTTGGAGTAATAACTGTACCTGATGAGAGAATTAATAAGCTAGCAGAATTTGTAAATCCAGATAGGGTAATGCCTACAACAATTGAGATAGTCGACATTGCCGGCTTAGTAAGAGGAGCTAGTAAAGGTGAAGGTTTAGGTAATAAATTCTTAGCTAATATACGCGAAACAGATGCAATAATACATGTTGTACGTTGTTTTGATGATGAAAACATTACCCATGTTGACACTACAATTGACCCTGTTAGAGACAAGGAAACAATAGACATAGAATTACAATTAAAGGATCTTGAAAGTATTGATGCTAGGCTTCAAAAAGTTGCAAAGCAAGCACAGACAGGAAAAGACAGAGAAGCAATGCGACAAGCAAAACTTCTATCTAAAGTAAAAACACACATTGAAGAAGGCCGTTCAGTTAGGGAACTTGAGCTTACTGATGAAGAATCTGAATTATTAACTACTTTTCAGTTGCTAACAGCAAAACCAATACTTTATGTTTGTAATGTTGATGAAGCTTCTATTAATGGTGGCAATAAATATGTAGAACAGCTTAAAGAAGCAGTTAAGGGTGAAGATGCTGAAATCTTAATAATATCAGCTAATGCTGAAGCTGAGATAGCAGAATTAGATGATATTGATGAGCGCCAAATGTTTCTTGAAGATTTAGGTATCAAGGAGAGTGGTGTTAGTAAGCTCATTAAAAAAGCATATTCTTTGCTTAATTTAGAAACATACTTTACTGCTGGCAAGATGGAAGTAAGAGCATGGACATATCCAAGAGGTACAAAAGCTCCTCAAGCAGCTGGAGTAATACATACCGATTTTGAAAAAGGATTCATTAGAGCAGAAGTGATAAAATATAATGATTTTATTGAACTTGGATCAGAAGCAGCAGTAAAAGACGCTGGGAAAATGTCAGTAGAAGGTAAAGAGTATGTGGTTGAAGATGGTGATATTATGCATTTTAGATTTAATGTATAAGAGGGGAGAAATAATAAAAGACCAAACGAAAAACTAAAATATGGAATTATTAGGACCGTTAAAGTTTATGCCTCTTTTCAAGAATAAGATTTGGGGAGGAAATAAAATACATTCAATATTAAAACACGACTTTTCACCATTACCAAACTGTGGTGAGCTTTGGGCTATTTCTGGAATACCAGGAAATGAATCTGTTGTATCAGAGGGCCCATTGGAAGGAAATACTTTAAATGAGGTTTTGGAGATTTATATGAGTGACCTTGTTGGTGAAACAATTTATGATGTTTTTCAGAATGAATTTCCGTTATTGATAAAATTTATAGATGCCAATGACTGGCTGTCTGTACAAGTACACCCTGATGATGCGTTGGCTGAAGAAAGAGGTCTTGAGAGGGGAAAAACTGAAATGTGGTATATTATTCAGGCTGACGAAGGCTCTCAAATTATTAAAGGTTTCTCCAAAAATGTATCAAAGGAAGAATACAAACAGCATTTAGAAAATAACACTCTAGAGAGCATATTGAACTTTGCCCCTGTTAAAGCTGGTGATACATTCTATATTGATGCTAAGAAAATTCATGCTTTAGGCCCAGGTATTATTCTAACTGAGATTCAACAATCATCAGATACTACATATAGAATTTATGATTGGAATAGAAAAGATGAGAAAGGAAACAGTAGGGATTTACATATTAATGCAGCTTTAGATTCTATTGATTTCCGTGCTGAAAAAGGAAATGAAATTCATTATCATAATCATAAAAATGAAAGTCAGGTAATAGTTGACGAGAAATACTTTACTACTAATATTCTAGAATTTGACAACCCTATTGAAAAAGATTATGATGAAGTAAATTCATTTGTAATATATATTGTTACTAGTGGAAGTTTTATATTAAAAGGATCGCAAGGAGACATGGACTTGGGAATAGGTGATGTGGTAATGTTACCAGCAATAACAAAAAAGATTGAGCTGCATCCACTTCCTAAAGCAAATATATTGGAGGTTTATATTAAGATGTAGATTTACCAATTTTATTAAATACTAAAAACGCTCTTGAACAAATTCAAGAGCGTTTTTAGTTATATTATTTCTTATTCACCAATGTCATCTCATCAATTAGATTTCCAGCACCAGCATACTTATCAATAATAAATAATACATAGCGGATATCTACAGAAATTGTTCTCTGAAGTTTTGGCTCGAAAGCAATATCTCCACTCATAGCTTCCCAGTTACCGTCAAAGGCAAGACCAATAAGTTCTCCTTTAGCATTAATAACAGGGCTACCACTATTACCACCCGTAATATCATTATCAGTTAAGAAACATATTTTTAGAGTATCACCCTCTCCATACTGCCCATAATCCTTGTTCTTATATAGCTCTTTAAGCTTAGCAGGAACAACAAATTCAGGATTTGAAGGATCTTCTTTCTGCATAATACCTTCAATAGTTGTAAAATAATTGAAATGTACAGCATCTTCAGGATAATAATCTCTTACTGTACCATAAGTTAAGCGCATAGTAAAGTTAGCATCTGGATAGAATTTCTTATCAACTTCCATTTTACGTAGTGCATCAATAAACAGACGATTACCTCTAGCTAATTTATCATTTGCAGCCATTGCTTCTGCTTGAAGCTCTCTATATTTATTCATAAAAGCAGTCATTGCCTGATAAATAGGATCTTTAGCAAGTACTTTAGCTGAAGGATTAGCAAGGAATGCATTTAACTTATCTTGAGAAACAAATATACTTTTTGAATAAACCTTATCAGCCCATTTATTAAAATCACCTTTATACTTTTTTGTTGCATCAATTAAATACTTAGGCTGCTGCGATACATCTACATTCTCGCTATACATCATCATCATTTGAGCCCAAACTTTCATATCAGTAGGAAGATTATAATCTTTAAAATAAGCTACTGAACTAGCCTTTAATCTATCTGCAATTTTATTTATTTTCTCTTGATCAGGATTCTCTGCTTTTAATTCTTTCATTAAACCTTGGTAAGGAAGAGCTGTTTTAATGGCTTCAGGGCCTAAATAAACTGCTTCTATAAAATAATACCTACTTACAGCATACTTATCAGTAATTGCATATGCAGACTTTATATTGTCAAGAGCAGTACCATATTTTGCTTTATTTTCTGGAGTAGAATTAATCCACTCTGTTAATTTAGCTTCTCTTTCACGTTTCTGCTCAGGAACTTTAAGTGAAACCAAAGCTTTACTCATTCCCATAAAATTTTTCCAATAATTTGCTACATGAGCATATTTTGTAGCATACTGAATTCTAACTTTAGGGTCAGCTTTCATATCTTCACTATAGATATCAAGTTTTGCTCTACGAATTTTGATACGAGTAGGATAAACTAGTTTTAAGTTATGCTCAATACCATAAGAAGTCATATAACGATCCGTTCCGCCAGGATAGCCCATTATCATAGCAAAATCATCTTTCTTTACACCTCCCACTGAAACTGGTAAATAATGCTTAGGTTTCATTGGAATATTATCTTTTGAATATTCAGCAGGACTTCCATCAGGAGCAGTATAAACTCTAAACATTGAGAAATCACCAGTATGACGAGGCCACATCCAGTTATCAGTATCTCCACCAAATTTACCAATTGATGAAGGTGGAGCTCCAACTAATCTAATGTCTTTATAAGTCTGCATTACAAACATATAATACTCATTTCCATTAAAAAATGGCTTGACAACTACATCGTATTTACCATCTTCTGAAGAACCTTTACTAAGCTCTGCTCTCACTTTATTAATTTCAGCAGCTCTTTCTTCTTCTGTCATTTTATCAGTAACATTCTTAAGAACTTCTTTAGTAACATCCTCAATACGAATTAAAAACTTCACGAAGAAACCTGGATTAGGGAGTTCTTGATCTTTCTTAAAAGCCCAAAAGCCATCAGTTAAATAATCATGTTCTACTGTCGAGTGCTCTTGGATTTTGCCAAAACCACAATGATGATTTGTAAGAATAAGTCCTTCACTTGAAATAATCTCTCCAGTACAGCCATTACCAAACTGAACAATGGCATCTTTAAGGCTGGAATTATTTACGCTGTAAATTTCTTCTGCTGTTAATTGCAGACCTTTTTTCTGCATATCAACATAGTTAAGCCTATTTACAAGAAATGGTAACCACATTCCTTCATCAGCTTTTGCACTAAATGTAGCAGCACCAACAAAAAGCACTGTCATTAAAGATGCGAAAAATAGTTTAATTGTTTTGTTCATTTCTATAAGTTTAAGTTATTTATTTGAATTATATAGTTAGAAATCATATACTTAAATATAATGATCTCCTTTTTCTACCTTTATATCATTCACAATATTTCTAATCATTTGCTCATCTTCCTTCTTGCAGATTAAAAGAGCATTATCTTTTGCTGCAATAATATAACCTTCTAGACCTTGAGCAACTACTAATTTATTATTTGGAACATTTATCATGCAATTCTTTGTATTATAAGTCAATACATTCTTACCTACTATAGCATTATTATCTTCATTTTTATCACTATTCTCAAATAAAGACCCCCAAGTACCTAAGTCAGACCACCCTAAATCAGCAGCATAAACATAAACATTATCTGCTTTTTCTAATATCCCATAGTCAATAGAAATATTCTTACATTGGCTATAAGTTTTATTAATAAAATCTTCTTCTGAAGGAGTATCATATATTTCTACCCCTGCGATAAATAAATCATTAACCTCAGGTAAATATTGTTTAAAAGCTTTTTCAATACTTTTCAAACTCCAAATAAAAATCCCTGCATTCCACAAGAAATCTCCACTCTCTAAAAAAGTTTTAGCTAATTCTAAAATTGGTTTCTCTGTAAAAGTCTTAACTTTACGAATATCTTCAATATCGTGAACATTTTCCTCATCACTATACTGTATATAACCATAACCAGTATCTGGTCTGTTTGGTTTTATTCCAATTGTTAGCAGCCAATCATTCTCACCCACAACATTCAGCGCATCGGATACAACTTTTGTAAAAACACTTTCTTTTAGAATAATATGATCAGAAGGTGCAACAACTATGCGTGCATTAGGATTTTTCTTAAGAATTTTATGGTTTGCATAAGCAATACAAGGTGCAGTATTTTTTCTTAAAGGCTCACCAAGAATCTGGGAATCGTTTAAATCAGGAAGTTGTTCTTTGACAATAGCCCTATAGCTTTCGCTTGTAACGACATAAATATTCTCAGCAGGACAAATATTTAAAAAGCGATTATAAGTCTGTTGTATTAGAGTTTCTCCTGTACCGAGTATATCAATAAATTGCTTAGGTTTTCCCGAACGACTCATTGGCCAAAATCTAGTTCCAGCACCACCAGCCATTATTACACAGTAATTATCTTTCATATATTATTATTGTTGGGTTGGTTATTTGTTGAATTGCTTATTTGTTTGTAGAACTTCTAACCATTACTTAAAACAATCTACAAACAAAAAAGACCAACTGTTAAACGTTTAAATAAACATCCAACAATTGGTCTAAATATTGTAATTGTTAGTTGTTTATAATGTACGCTTCACCTCCTTGGTACCGAAGCCTTCAATTATATCACCAACTTTAATATCATTAAAATTCTCAATGTTAAGTCCACATTCAAAGCCTTTGTTTACCTCTTTAACATCGTCTTTAAAACGTTTTAGAGAACCTAGACCACCAGTATATATTACAATGCCATTTCTAATAATACGTACTCTAGTATTTCTATGAATTTTACCATCCAATACGTAACAACCAGCAATAGTTCCTACTTTAGAAATCTTAAATACTTCTCGTACTTCAACACTACAAAGGACTTCCTCAACAATATCTGGAGAAAGCATACCTGTCATAGCCGCTTTAATCTCATCTACCACATCGTAGATAATAGAGAATGTACGTATATCAATTTCCTCTTTATCCGCCAACTGACGTGCAATTAATGAAGGGCGAACTTGGAATGCAATAATAATGGCATCAGAAGCGCTAGCTAACATAACATCAGCTTCATTAACTTGTCCAACAGATTTCTGGATAATATTTACTGAAATTTCATCGGTACTAAGCTTAATAAGTGAATCAGATAATGCTTCTACAGAACCATCAACATCACCCTTAATAATTAAGTTTAATTCTTTAAAGTCTCCAACTGCTAAACGGCGACCAATCTCATCAAGAGTTATATGTTTTTGAGTTCTAACACCTTGTTCACGTTGTAATTGCTCACGTTTAATGGCAATAGACCTAGCCTCTTTCTCATCAGGCATTACTCTAAAAGCATCACCAGCTTGAGGGGCACTATTAAGTCCTAATAAAAGAACTGGAGTAGCAGGTCCTGCTGTTTTTACTGCTTTATTTCTTTCGTTATACATGGCTTTTACTTTACCATGAGTAGTTCCAGCTAATACGGCATCACCAATTTTCAATGTTCCATTCTGAACAAGAACCTTAGTAACGTAACCCTTACCCTTATCAAGTGAAGCTTCAAGCACAGTACCTTTAGCTTCTCTATTTGGATTTGCTTTAAGTTCAAGCAATTCAGCTTCAAGAACTATTTTTTCCATTAGTTGGTCAACACCAGTACCGAATTTAGCAGAAATATCTTGAGATTGATATTTACCACCCCAATCTTCCACAAGAAGATTCATATTTGCTAGTTCTTCCTTAATCTTATCAGGATTAGCATTATCTCTATCCACTTTATTAATGGCAAATACCATTGGCACTTCGGCCGCCTGAGCGTGAGTAATAGCCTCTTTTGTTTGAGGCATTATAGAATCATCAGCTGCAATTACAATAATTGCAATATCTGTAATTTTAGAACCACGAGCACGCATTGCTGTAAAAGCTTCGTGACCTGGAGTATCAAGGAAAGTTATTTTTTCACCTGTTTTGAGTTCAACCTCATAAGCGCCAATATGCTGAGTAATACCTCCAGCTTCACCTGCTATTACATTAGTTTCACGAATATAGTCAAGCAAAGAAGTTTTACCATGGTCAACGTGACCCATTACAGTAACAATTGGATTTCTATTAAGTAAATCCTCTTCTGTATCTTCTATTTCAATAAATGATTCCTCAACCTCTTTAGCTCCAACAAATTCAACAGTATAACCAAATTCTTCAGCTACAATATTTATTGTTTCAGCATCTAAGCGTTGATTAATAGAAACAAACATTCCTAGTGACATACATGCTTTAATAATTTCGTTTACCGAAACATCCATCATCGTACCCAACTCACTAGCACTAACAAATTCTGTAGCTTTAATTACAGATTTACTTGCCATTTCTGCTTCAATCTCCTTTTGGTGAGTTTGAGAAACAGCATCTCTTTTCTTACGACGATATTTTGCTCCTTTACTTTTGGTATTATCACTTAATCGTGCTAAAGTTTCTTTGATTTGCTTAGAGATATCCTCCGCAGATAATTCTGGTTTAACTTCTCTTTTTTTCTTTGCACGTTTCTTTCTATTATCAAAAGATCCTTTTTTAGAAGCTGCTTTAGCATCTACAGGAGGAGCTGTCTTAATCCTTTTACGCCTTCTCTTTTTATTATTATCAGAAGTCTTTTTCTTTGGGTCTGTTGAAGAAGAACCCACAGGAACTTTCTTTTTCTGCGGTTTCTTTTTCTCTGGTAATACTATTTTACCAACAACTACAGGACCTGAAAGTTGCTGAATATTAGTTTTAATAAATTGAGAATCTTTATTTTCAACATCTCTTTTAGTTTCCTTTTTAGGCTCTAAACCTTTAGTCTCTCCTTGGGGCTTCGAAACTTTATTAAAAACTTTATTTTTAGAATCACCTGATTTTTTTGCGGCAGCATTTTGTTTCTCAGCTTCTTCCTTTTGACGTTGTTTACGAGATTTTTTAGCAGGACGAGTCTTCTGATTCATACTATCAAGATCAATATTACCTAGAACCTTAGGCCCTTTTTTAGTATCAGCCTTATTAGTTTCTTCTTTTTTCTCAATAATAGGCTTCTCAACTTTCTCAATTGCCTTTTCAACTTTTGGCTTCTCCTTAACAAGTTCTTCCTTAATAGGCTTCTCTTCAGGTTTTACCTCCGTTTTTTTCTCTAGTTTTGGAGCTTCTACAACCTCTTCTTTAGGCGCTTCCTCAACCTTCTTTGGTTTTGGCTTTGGTTTTGATTTTGAAGCAACCTTATCCAAGTCTATTTTATCAACAACCTTTGGTTTTGGCACTTCAATCTCTATTTTCTCAGGTTTTGGAGGAGCAACAGGTTCAGGAACAGGTGTTGAAATAATAGTTTTTTCCTCAACTTCTTGCTCTTTTCTTTTATCACGTCTACCACGATACTCCTCTGCTAATTTCTCCTTTTCTTCCTTTACTGATTTATCAGAATTAAATGTTTTTTCCAATAACTCATACATTTCAGGAGTAATCTTAGCATTAGGATTATTATCCACCTCAAAGTTGTTTTTCTCAAGAAATTCAATAATAGTAACTGTTCCCAAGTTAAACTCTCCAGCTACTTTTCTCAATCTTTGTACTTTTCCTTTTGCTGCCATATATTATTAATAAATTTATGTACTCTGTTTTATATCCTTTCCCTTGAAATAAAGAAATACTACTCAAATTCTAAACGTAATATTCGTAGAACTTCTCTAATAGTTTCCTCTTCAAGGTCAGTACGCTTATTTAGCTCTTCATAATCAAGTTCTAATACACTCATTGCTGTATCACAACCAATTGCTTTAAGCTCATCTATTATCCAGCTATCAATTTCATCAGAGAATTCTGTTAAAGCAACATCTTCAACATCTTCGTCGGTATCTCGATAAACATCTATTTCGTAACCAGTTAAACGCCCAGCTAGTTTAATATTATTTCCACCTTTACCAATTGCAAGAGAAACCTGATCAGGCTTCAAGAAAACGTCTGCTTTATTTTCTTCTTCATGAATAGTTATACTTGAAATCTTTGCAGGACTTAATGAACGCTGAATAAACAGATTAGTATTATTAGTAAAGTTAATTACATCAATATTTTCATTTCTTAACTCACGTACAATTCCATGAATACGAGAGCCCTTCATACCAACACAAGCACCAACTGGATCTATTCTATCGTCATAAGACTCAACAGCAACTTTAGCTCTTTCGCCTGGTTCACGTACAATATTCTTAATTGTAATAAGACCATCGAAAACCTCAGGCACTTCTTGCTCAAATAATCTCTCAAGGAAGATTGGTGAAGTTCTGGAAAGAATAATTTTAGGAGCATTATTGTACAATTCTACTTTAAGGACAACAGCTCTTACAGTATCTCCTTTCCTAAAGAAATCTGAAGGAATTTGCTCTGTCTTAGGTAATAATAGTTCAATATCTTCATCATCAAGTAAAAGAATCTCTTTCTTCCAAATTTGATAAACCTCAGCGGTAATTACCTCTCCTATTCTATCTTTATATTTCTTAAATTCATTCTCACGTTCGTACTCCTGTATTTTAGCAGCAAGATTCTGACGAATTGTCAAAACTTCTCGTCTTCCAAAGTCTGTCAATTTAATTTCTTCAGAAACCTCTTCTCCTACTTCAAAATCAGGCTCAATTTTTATTGCTTCTGAATATTCAATTTCACGATATGGTTCTTCAACCGCACCATCTTCAACTACTTCTCTAAAATGCCAAATTTCTAAATCGCCTTTGTCCACGTTAACAATAATATCAAAATTCTCATCAGTACCAAATTTTTTCAATAAGGTACTACGAAACACATCTTCTAAGATACGCATCATTGTTGGGCGGTCAATATTTTTAAACTCTTTGAATTCCGCAAAAGATTCTACTAGATTTAAACTATTCATTATAGTAAATTATTTAAAACTTATTACTGATTTTACTTCTTTAATACTCTCTTTATCAAAGTTTTTAATTGGTTCTGCACCTGCTTTGATTTGTTTCTTTGTTAATTCCAATTCAATTTCAATACTACCATTGTTAAATGAAATCAATTTGCCAATAAACTTTTTCTGATCGTTATCAACTACTTCTACTGATTTGTCAATATACTTCATAAACTGACGCTCAAGAATTAGTGGTTGAGTGAGACCGTAGGAGGTAACTTCGAGGCTGAAATCTTCAGTCTCTCTATCAAGATTATGTTCAACATTACGACTTACAGAAATACACTGTTCAATACTAACTCCTTTATCTCCATCTAAAACAACTTTTATGGTATTTCCAGTTCCAATATCAACGGAAACCCAAAATAAATTTGAATTGAGTTCTTCAATTCTTTCTTCAACAAGTTGTACTACTTCTGACTTATCTATCATAACATATTATTAATAAAAAGAGGGGACTTTCTGTCCCCTCTTTTATCAAATCTCCTCTTGTTTTCGATGCTTTACGCATCAGGATAATGTTTTCGACTTTACCCTAGTTGACCCACAAGGATTCGAACCTTGACTAACAGTACCAAAAACTGTAGTGCTACCATTACACCATGGGTCATACTACCCGTTAAAGGGACTGCAAAAATACAATTTTTTTTTTAATTGCAAATGATTTTTTTAATTTTGAATTACTTTTTTCACAATTATAATAATTGAAAAAATACCGACGTTATTACTCTCTGAGAGTAAGCACTTTATATTTGTTATTTTTTTATTGAAATTAATTTATTCTCATAGAATCTGCTATTCTTTGGCCATCAACTGCTGCTGAAACTATACCTCCAGCATATCCAGCACCCTCTCCAGCAGGATATAATCCGTCAATCTGAGGATGTTGAAGACTTAATTTATCACGAGGAATTCTCAATGGAGAAGAAGTACGAGATTCTACACCTAGAACAACTGCTTCATTAGTAATAAATCCTTTCATTCGTTTATCAAAAGTTTTAAACCCTTTTTGCAATCGAGGGCCTATTGCTTCTGGTAGCCACATATGTAATGGCGAAGAAACAATACCTGGGTGATATGATGTATCAGGTAAATCACTGGAAACCTTTCCTCTAACAAAATCTTCTAATCGCTGAGCAGGTGCAATTTGTCCAACACCTCCATTAATGAAAGCCATTTTTTCTAAATCCCCTTGAAATTTAAGCCCTGCCATTACTCCATAATCTTTATAATTACTCAAATCCTCTATATTTATTTGAACTACCATACCTGAGTTTGCGTATTTAGAATTTCGCATTGAGGGCGACATTCCATTTACAACCAATTCGTCTGGAGCTGTTGCTGCGGGCACAATAAATCCTCCGGGGCACATACAAAAAGAGTAAACTCCTCTATCTTCCACTTGAGAAACTAAGCTATAAGCCGCTGCTGGCAAATAATCGTCCCTAATTTCACAATGATACTGTATATTATCAATCATTTGCTGAGGGTGCTCGACTCTAACACCCATTGCAAAGGCTTTTGATTCAAGCAAAATATTATTTTTATGAAGCAATTCATAAATATCTCTTGCCGAATGGCCTGTTGCAAGTATTACTGCTTCCCCTTCAAATTTTTCTCCATTTGCTATTACTCCTAATATTTTACTGTCTTTTATCATTAAATCAGAAACCCTGTGATTAAAATATATTTCTCCACCATAATTAAGTATTGTTTCTCTAATTTTTTGAATAATACGAGGTAGTTTATTTGTTCCTATGTGAGGATGAGCATCTACACCAATATTAGAATCAGCCCCATGAAAAATAAGCAAATCTAAAACATCTTTAACATTACCACGTTTCTTACTTCTAGTATAAAGTTTACCATCAGAGAATGTACCAGCTCCCCCCTCTCCAAAAGCGTAATTACTATCCTCGTCAACAACACTCTCTCTATTTAGCTTTGCAATATCAAGTTTACGATCCTTTACTGGCTTTCCTCTTTCAAGTATAATAGGTTTATAACCACGCTCAATAAGTCTAAGAGCCGCAAAAAGCCCTGCAGGTCCACTACCTACAATAACAACTCTCTTACTGTTTGTTACATTCCTGAATTTCGGAATAAAATCCTCTTCCTTTGGTTTCTCATTAATATAGGCATCAACTCTTACATTAAACTTTATTACTCTCTGCCTTGCATCTATCGATTTTCGGATTACATTAATTGCTGTAAGTTCTTCATTAGAAATATCAAGATGTTT
>QMPB01000074.1 GCA_003648395.1 Bacteroidota bacterium | reverse complement strand
TTACTCATTTGATAGCCAGCACGAATACCTTTCTTTCCTCCAGCAAAACTAGATATACTTATTGATGACATCAATAATACTAGTAATAAAAGTTTAATTTTGGTCATATCAATTAGTTTTAGTTAAATTTCATGTTTATTGTACAAAAGTAAGGATTATTCAAATATATAATGAAAATATTTTACGAAACACCCATGATTAAAATAATTATTAAACACACAAGGGAATGATTATTTTTATCATAAGGTGTTATATATCACCAAATTAATAAAATTAAACATATAAAACGTAATAATAGGTTATACAATAAAGAAATTATTTTGTTGGTAATAAATTACACAATTCACTTAGTCATTGATACAATCTTGCCTTTGAATAATTAAACACCTAATTATTTTCTTTTTATCCAAGAATCAATTAACTTCTCAGCTAATAAATATGGGCTCTTACTATTTTCAGAGACTTCCTTTTCAGCAATAGCAAGTTCACTTTCTAAACTTTTATCCTCATAAAATATTTGTTTCAATTTAGTTTCTATTTGTTTATGAAGTCTATACAGCTCTTGTTCTTTTCTTTTTAATAAGAAATAACCATTTGATTTAGTTAGCCTTATATACTTTTGGATATGATTCCAAACATTATCAATACCGATATTATTAAAAGCAGAACAAGTATCAGCTATTGGTATCCAACCAGACTTTTGCGGTGGAAACAAATGTAGTGCATTAGCATATTGTACTTTCGACAGTTCTGCTTTCTGTACATTATCTCCATCAGCTTTATTAATAAATATAGCATCACTCATTTCAATAATACCTCGTTTAATGCCCTGTAGTTCGTCACCAGCACCAGCAAGCATCAGTAATAGAAAGAAATCTACCATCGAATGAGCTTCTATTTCGCTCTGCCCTACACCCACTGTTTCCACAAGAATAATATCAAATCCTGCAGCTTCACATAAAGTAATAGTTTCTCTAGTCTTTTGCGCTACACCACCCAAAGAACCAGAGGAAGGACTAGGACGAATAAAAGCATTCTTATCGGAGCTGAGAGCCTCCATTCTTGTTTTATCGCCAAGAATACTTCCCTTATTACGACTACTACTCGGGTCAATTGCCAATACCGCAACTCTATGACCTTTACTCGTTAGTGATTTACCAAAAGTTTCAATGAATGTGCTTTTACCAACACCTGGAACTCCTGTTATTCCAATTCTAACAGAATCAACTGTTGCCAATCTACATTTATCAAGGATTTCTTCTGCAAGAGTTCTATGTTCTAATTTTGAGCTTTCTATAATTGTAATAGCTTGCGCTAGTATGGTAATATTTCCTTCAATTATTCCTTTATAATAGTATTCAATATCTCTTTTAGCAATCTTTGAATTGCGCATTTTCTCCAAATAATTATCATTAACTGAATTAGGTTGCTGAATTGCTTCTTGAACCTTCAAGGCCGATTTTTTAGACTTATTGCTAGCCATTATTGTTATTGCTTATTAAGAATATTAATAATATCTATTTCCAATGATTGTTTTGGCATTTCAACTATGCGTCCTAATTCCTCATTATCTTTATAAAAAATAAAAGTAGGGACATATTTAATCTCCATTGCTGAAAGGTCAATATTTGGAACTTCCTTCTGTCTATTTACAGCAATAATCTTAACCATTTCCATTGGATAATCTAATGCTTCTAGAACCTTAATCATACGAGGAACTTCTCTTTGAGAATCTGGGCACCACGAAGCCATGACTATGGTTATACCCATATCGTTAATAGAATTATCGCCAGGCACAAACATATCCATATTAGGAACATAATTCTTCTCTTCCTCAAAGCTACGTTTAAAAACTTTAGCATTTATCATTCCATCCACATCAAAATTACCAAGCATAATATCATTATCCAAAGTAGAATCATATACTATTTGATTCAATCCATTGGAATCAAAAGTAATTTGAGCAATTGAAGTATATGATAAGCATATTAATATAATGCTTGTTATTAATTTAGTTTTCATTTTCTAAGTCTTCTATTTTTCTTGTATTTATTGTAGAATATATAAATATTGTATCATTTGCATTATGATGATTCATTCTTTGCAATAGTCTATCCATTGAACTTGGTAAAGCTACAAATTCTTTTTTTATGGGGCCAATATATTTCTGAATAGAATCAATTCTACTTTTAAGGTTATCTTGAGCAAAGAATAAAACATATTCAACTTTTTCATCATATTTATTAATTCTTGAGTATTGAGATGATTTGTCAATATAAATAAATCTAGAATTCCAATTGTTACTGCCACTGTAAAATCTTGGCAATAATTTAGAACCATTATTATTTGTACCTTCTATTACAATACATTTTAGCGGAGCTTTATCACTAAAATACAACATAGATTCCACTCTTGCTCTTTTATAGTAAGAAGTTGATATATACGGAAGTACAATAAAATTAATTAGTAAGAAGAAAATAAAAGAGCCTTTGGTAAATTTTTGCCAGAAATTAGAATGAAGTTTACCATCAAGCAGCGCATTCCAACCCATTACTCCAAGCATAAGATACATCGGAAGAATTGGAAAAATAAACCTTTCTTGCTTATTGGGAAAATAAGAATGAAAAGCCAAAAATATAAGTGTAGGAATAAATACAATTAACCATTTCTTTTTTGTTTTAAAGAAACCAACTAACAACATAAGTCCCCATGGTGGCACAAAGAATGCACCCAATAATAATATATAATTAAACCACTGTCCATTTGGATATTCACCACTGTTATTTAGATTGTATTCCACATAAGAAATAAACTCAGCAAATGGTCTTTTCCAAATAAAAAGGTCTATTCCTCCTTGAATTATCACAACCGAACTAATTGCGCCAAATGCATAATACATAGTATATTTAAACTTATCATTAAATAGCAATACTAGACCGATACCACCAATAAACAAAGAGCCTTGAAAGCGAATTGAGAATGCTAAAGCACCTATAAAACCAGCTATAAAATATTTTGCAAAATTCTTATTATCGTTTCTTATTAATAACCACACAGAAGCTAATAATGGAGGAATAGATACTATTTCCACTAGATTTCGGACACTAAGCCAAGGCATAAACCAAGCAAATGTTAGTACCCAACCAACTAGGTTTGCTGATTTCTTATCAGATAGTTTAAGAGTAATTTTATATGAAAGACTAATAATAAGCAAAGAATAAATTGCATGTATTAGTCTTATTAGAAACATCTTAGTGTCTGGGTTTTCTATTCCAATAAAATTAAAAAAAGACAGTATAAGATACATTATCCCCACATAGAAGAAGCTATGTCCTTTTGGTTCAGGATTCACTTGATTCCAAGGCAACCAATTATTATAATCAGCACCATTTACCCACGATTGAGCAGCTTCTATAATAAGAAAATGGTCGTCGAACATACCAAAACCTTTTGCGAGAAATACTGAAATTATTCGCAAAAACAATGCTACGAAAAGCATTGATTTTAGGCTTTCATTTCGTAAATAATATCTTATTGTATCCATATTTTCTTTTATAAATCTATAAATTCTTGAAATAAAGTTTGCAAATATGCAGCACCTTCTTTTTGTGTTTTATCTCTTAAACTATCGTTTTCAAATGTATTATAATTATATTTATTTGCAAAATAATCGTATGATACATAGCCATCAGTCTTTATCATTCCAAAACCTTGGTTAATCTCAAAATAGGCAAACTTTGGAGAATACGGATTCATAATATTCTTACTCCAATAAAATGAATCTGCATCAATTTTCAACTGCTTAAGTAATGTCGTTCCGATATCAGTTTGAGAGCAAACATCATCATAAGTTGTATTAATATACCCTTTCTTTAAAGCACCACCAACAAATAACATTGGGATATGCCGATAATCAGCAGTTTCAACTGACCTATGAGTATATGTTTGATGCGAATGATCTGCAACTATAACAAACAAAGTATTTTTATACCAATCTTTGTCTTTAGCTTGTTTCATAAAATCGCCCAAACAACTATCAGAGTAATAGAATGAATTATGAAAATCATCCTCACTATCTCCCCAATCAATTATATTCTTCATTGGTTGGTCGTATGGTGAATGGCTACTCATTGTAAAATAGTTAATAAAGAATGGTTGCTTAGCATTATCTATTTTCTTCAATAAATATTCAAACATATAACCATCATGAACTCCTAATTTACCCCTTGGAATTGAAGAATCAATATCACCTTCCTCCTCTATTTCCTGAAATTGATTATGAATTAAATAAGCCTTAATATTTCCATAACGTAAGCTTCCACCGTAATAAAATGCAGAGAAATACCCATTATCATTAAATCTAGTAGTAATGGTCTCTGTTTGTCGCATTTTTTCAGGAGTTGCAGTAAGTGTTGTTATTGGCAAAGCAGGAAATCCTCCCAAAATTGAAGCTAAACCTTGCTGCGATCTATTGCCACTTGAATAGCAGTGGGTAAAAAGCATACCCTGTTTAGCCAGTTCATCAAAATTATTTGAAGCACCTTTTTTTCCACCCAAAGAAGAAATCATATCTGCACTCCAACTTTCCATTATCAAAAAAACAATATTTGGTTTAGAAATATTTAGAATAGAAATTGTAGTATCTTTTTCAATTTTATGCAATCTTTTAGTTATTTCATCAGCTTCATTCTGATTCATTGAAATAAAAATATTAGAATTACTAATTTTCTCAGTTTTCAGAATATTATAAACAAGATTCCAGCCAGTATTTACAGAAATATCATTTACAATATTGTATTTAGAAAAATAGCTTTGACTTTGGCTAATGGGAATTTCCTGCAATCCACCACGCATTCCAACAAATATTAATCCTCCTGTTAGAATAATAATTATTGGAGAAAGCCATTTAACAATAGCTCCATTATATTTACGCATATACCTTTTAACCAGATATTTATACAAAAATAAAGAAACTATAAAAAGTATAATAAATAGTAAAGTCTGCCATATTGTATCAGACGTTTTATTTGACTCCAAAATCTCTGATGGTCTTTTTAAATACTCTAGCGCCTTTGAATTTAGTTTCATTTTCCACTCAGGATATAATCCAATTTCTCCAATTACTATTGACAAATAAATAAAAATAAATACATATTGAATTGCATGAGTTATTCTTTGAAACAAGCTTGTTTTAACAAAAATATCTATACTTAATAGTATGAAGTTAATAAGCATAAAATAACTTGCCATTGACAAGTCTAATTCTAGAGAATAGTATAGTATTGGAAACAAATCATGTAGCTTAGCACCTTCAGCATTTATCAGATCAAAATTAGAGATAATAAAAGCTATTCTAGATAATAAGAAAACCAATATCCAAAATATATAAAGCCGTATAATATCAAAAAAATAATCCTTAAATACTTTCATTAATAAATCATTAATTTACTATTAATTGTGATTGACAAAAGGCAAAGATAAAAAGATAAAGCATAGCATTAATTATAGATTACTTTTAGTATGTTAAAAATATTTCTATATTTGTAAAAATTCAAAATTCTTTAATTGAAAAAACTTTACAAACTATGAGTCATATAAAACCATCATCAGGAAAACAAAGAGTAGAAGTAATTGATGCCCTAAGAGGATTTGCAATTTTAGGTATATTATTAGCTAATATTCTTAGTTGGAGTGGCATCAAATTTACGCCCATTAGCGAACTTAAGGCACTACCAAGTTTTGATATCGATTTGCTTGTTTATCATTTGAATGGAGTATTTGTAGACACCAAGTTTTACACAATATTTTCCTTATTATTTGGTATAGGCTTTTATCTACAATACAATAAGAATAGAAATAATCAGGCAGAATTTATGCCCGTTTATTATCGTAGACTAGGTTTTCTTATGCTATTTGGCTTAATTCATATGTTCTTTTGGTCTGGAGATATATTATTTATTTATGCATTGGTTGGATTTGTTTTTGTACAGTTTAGAAACCTAAGTAATAAAGCAATTTTTAATATTGCACTAATTTCATTTATTGCCCCCCTATTTGTAGAAATAGCAATGCTTTATATTGCTCCTGGATATATGGTTCCTGCACAGAAACTAGCTCTAAAAACATATATTGACCTTACTCCACAAGAAGTATCAGAACCTTTTAAAAATGGAAGTTTCTGGGACGTAATTCAAATGAATTTTCATAATTTAAAATGGCGCTGGTTTGATCTTTTACCTTCTGGTAGATTTTTTAAAATATTTGCATTCTTTTTACTAGGCTTCTATCTTATGGCTACTGAATATTTTACTAAGAAAGCATATTCCATTGGAAGATTAGCTATTTATTTGATTGTTGGTCTCACATTTACATTTCTAGCAAAGTCAGATTATGTTCATGGAAGTATGGCACATTTCTCAAGCAACTGGAATAATGTACTTTATAAATTCCTCTTTAGTTTTGGTCAAGTAAACTTAGCATTTGCTTACATTTCTATACTTACAATAGCTTATAAGACTCAACTAGGCAAAAAACTTATGGTTGGTCTTAAGTATGTTGGTAGAATGTCTTTTAGTAGTTATCTAAGCCATACTATTTTTGGAATAATAATATTCTATCCATTTGCTTTTGGATACTTTGGCAAACTTAGTTTATGGCAAGTAGAAGTTCTTGCTGTTGTAATATATGCTGTACAAGTACTACTAGCGAAGATCTGGCTAAATTACTTTGCCTTTGGACCATTGGAGTGGTTATGGAGAAGTCTTACTTATGGAGAGGTTTTGCCTATTAAGAAGAAGAGTTAAGAGTTAGGAGTTGTAAGTTAGGAGTTGTAAGTTGTAAGTTGTAAGTTGTAAGTTATAAGTTGTAAGTTGTAAGTTGAATTTTTAGAAAATCATAACTATAACTTCTCTTTTTACTTCTTCGGCTGAATTACCAGATTTATCAATTACATTATAAGTTCTTTGATAACTTCCTTCAATGGCTGTGTTTACATTACTCTTTATTTTTACTAAATCAGTAATATCTCCATCAATATCATCAATTGCTGTATATCCTGGCTCAATATATATTGAGTCCTTTGCGACATATTGTGGTGATGCTCCATCTAAAGTAATTATTGGTGCAATTTCATCTTTATCTTCTTTTCCACAATATGCAAAAAGCAAACTTAAGCCTATAATTCCTAATATAACTAACTTTTTCATAATCATATATTTATAATAATATAAAAACAATTAACCAATACTAATTCTTTTCAAGTTCTTCTCCTTTAGGTACTTCAACCCAATCCAACTTCTTAAAATTAAACTCAGTAAAGTCAAAATCAGGATTAGGGACATCAATAATAAATGACTTTACTTTACCATCGCTAACGGTGAAATTAATAAAACCTTGGGGCAATGAAGGTATTTTCTTAAATTCTACAATAAATGTATCTGCATTATAATTGCTAATACTTCCCTCCCACACTTTAGTATGTAGCAACTGAACTTTCATTTTCTTTCCTCTAACACTAACAAGAGCATTTCCATAAAGTTCACTTTTATACAATCCTTCATAGTCTTTAAGTTTAATGCTAGGAGCTTTTGCATCTTCTTTTGCCACTAACAATTCTCTTTCATCACCTCTTTGCTGATATGGCAAAAAGAAATCTGACCAGTCTGTGGTATCACTTGAAAGAAAATAATCAAGAATTTTATATGAAAGTGCATTATATAATGAAGAGTTTGTATTTGTAAGAATCACAAAACCAAGATTTGCTTCTGGGACAAAGCAAGTATAAGTAATAACCCCATCGTAACCACCACTATGACTTATAACTTTCGTGCCATGATAATCATTCACACTCCAACCAAGGGCATAGGCTCTAAAATGAGTACTTGGCCAAATTCGCTGATATCCTTTGCTTACACTAAAACTTGTATGAGGTGTTCTCATAACATTAGCTTGACGAGGCGAAAAAATAGTATCATTATTCCATATTCCATCTTTTAATTGTAAACGTATCCATTTACTCATGTCTTCTACATTAGAATTCAAGATACCTGCACCGCCAATATTATCCCAGTTAAGAAAATCAATAGGAAAAACTTTACCATCAATCTTATTATGAGCAGAACATACATTATCTAGTTTTTCCAAATCAGAGATACTCGTATAAGTACTGTTCATTGCCAAAGGCTTTAATATTCTATCGTTAATAAACTGCTCATAAGGCATTCCAGAAACTTTAGCAATAACCTCACTAGCAGCAATATACATTATATTACTATATCCAAAAGTAGTTCTAAATTCATATTTAGGCTTTAAATATGGCAACTTTTTCACAACATCCTCACGACTATAATCCGTACCATACCAAAGCAAATCACCACTAAATGTTTTCAATCCACTTCTATGACTAAGCATATCTGCAATTGTAAAATGCTCAGTAACAAATTCATCATACATCTGAAAATACGGCAATATAGTATTCACTTTTGTATCCCAACTTAGCTTGTCTTCATCCACAAGTATTGCAATAGCCGCAGCTGTAAAGGCTTTAGTATTAGATGCTATTGGAAATATAGTTTGAGAATCTACTGCTGCTTTTTTATTAATATTTCTTTGCCCAAATCCTTTTGCATAAATAAGTTTATCATTCTTGACAATACCTATTGCAAGTCCAGGGACAGTCCACTCCTCTCTACTTCTCTCGAAATAAGAATCTAAACTATCTAGATCAACACCATTTGTTTGAGCATATGTAATTGGTATTAAACCAAATAACATAAGTAATATTAATAATAATTTAGAATTTATCATAATTGAAGTATTATATTCTTAAATAAGAAAAATTGCAAGCACAAAGATACAAATGAAAGCTTAATAATATAGAATTTTCAAAATTCATTCATTTCCATTGCATTATATTTAATATTTGTTTATCTTTGGTGCACAAAAATAATTAACAAATTGCACAATGATTATTAGCACAACGGATTTTGTTACAGGAAGAGAAATTACAGAAATACTAAGTATTGCTAGAGGAAGTACTGTTAGAGCTAGAAATATTGGTGCGGATTTTTTTGCTGGTTTAAAAAACATTGTTGGTGGTGAAATTAATGAATACACAAGACTTCAAGCAGATTCAAGAGAGCAAGCATTACAAAGAATGATAAAAGATGCTGAAGAATTGAATGCTGATGCAGTTATCAATATTCGTTTTACTACTGCTATGATAATGAAAGGAGCTGCAGAAATTTTAGTATATGGAACAGCTGTAAAACTTAAGTAATGAGCACTTCAAATATTGTATTGTATATTTATGGATTAGTTTGGATTATTGTAATAATACTGATTATTTACTTAATTATTAAGCGATTAAAAAACCGGAGTTCTGAAGATTTTGAAAAAAGAAATAATTAGTCATTAGCCCATCTTAATAAACCTATATTATTTTTATGATAATTAATTGTAAAACAGCTATTTCTAGCTTAATTTTTTTCCTCTTAGCATTTTCAGCATTATCAAATACTACAAGTCAAAGTGATTCTCTTATTTATTCAATTAAAGATTCATCGGATGTTAGTAAAATTAATATTCTTTCTTCTACTATAAACAATTGTGTATTTCAACAGCCAAACTTAGCCCTAAAATATATTGATGTATATTCTAAAATTCCATCAGTAAAAAATGATTCTAGTAGAATATGCTATGTATATACTAGCAAAGGATTGTGCTATGAAATGAAGGGCGATTTTTCCAAGGCGTTAGAATATGATTTTAAGGCTCTTAAACTTGCTAGCTCTACTAATAATGATGCCCAAAGATTTAATATTCTTACTAATATTGGTCTAGTATATTTTAATCAATCGCATCAATACAGCAAAAGTATTCAGTATTTTAAAGAAGCACTTAATATATCCCTAAAACATAATAATAACATAGATGCGTCTGGGGCTTATGCAAACATAGGTCTTGCTTACAAACTATTGAACAATATAGATTCTGCATTATATTATCATAAATTAGCATTAACTGTTTTAAACTACAAGCCTAACTCAAATAAAGATATAGAACGTAGATTAGCACTAATTTATTCTAATATTGGTGACGATTATAGATTTCTTAATATTTTAGATTCTTCTTTATTTTACAAACAGCAATCCATTGTATTACTTGAGAAAAATAATATGAGTTTTGAGCTTGCTGAGCAGTATTATAGCTTAGGATATACTTACAAGGTAATGAATAAGGTAGATAAGGCTATTATTCTTTATAAAAAGTCATTAAATATTGCAAAAAGATTAGAATTAAAAAGCAAGCAAATGAAGTATGCTATGGAACTTGCTGAGCTTTATTCAATAAAGAAAAACTATAAAAAGGCATACGAATTAATGTATAGTCATGCTCTACTTTCTGATTCGATTAATAGTGAAGAAACTAGGAATAAGATGGCTCAGCTTCAAGCCCAATATGATGTTGAGTTGAATCATAGAAAGATAGAAAAATTAGAACTTGAAAGTGAGGTTCAACAATTTAGATTAAGAGCTTATTTATTAACCATTGGCGGGATTGCATTGTTAGCACTATCTGTAATTATTTTCTTCATTATAAAAAGAAGAAAAGACAAACAGCTATCTATTCAAAAAGACTTAGTACATAAGCAGGAACGAGATATTGCAAAAGTAAAAGAAGAAAAAGCAGAAGTAATACAAAATGAGCTAAAAACTCAGTTAGAGTATAAAAATAAAGAATTGACTACGCATGCATTAAATATGATGCAGAAAACCAAGCTATTACAAGACCTTACTATTGCTATTAATGGTTTCAATAAAAAAGCATCAGATGAACAAAGGCAGGAGATAATAAAGATAAAAAGAGAGATTAATAAATATCTTAGAACAGAAAAAGATTGGGATTTATTTAAGATATACTTTGAACAAGTAAACGAAGGATTTTATGAAAAACTAAAGTCAATTAGCCCTGAGATTAGCAGTCACGATTTAAAATTAAGTGCCTTAATAAAGCTAAATATGAATATAAAAGAAAGTGCTGCTGTTCTTAATATTGCACCAAATAGTGTAAAAAGCGCAAGATATAGACTACGTAAGAAGCTAAAGATTAGTCAAGAGACCGATTTATATGAATATTTTCAAAGTATTAATTAATATCAAAATTCTATTACTTTAACTCCCAACCAATACCTGCTGTAAAAACAAAGTCATCAGGAATAGCGCCTTCTACAGGCTTAGTATCATAGTTATAGTCTAAACCAAGCTTAATATAGAAATCTCTTGGCAAGTCGTATTTAATATTAGATTTTATTACAGTTCTTAATCGACCAAGTTCAGAAAGGCTTGGATACAATGTTATTGAAGTATAGAAATCTAAATCATTCATATTAAATATATTATACTCAACAGTAAAGTTACCCTCTATACCTTGTCTATCCTCTAATGTATCGGCATAATTTTCAAAAGTGTAAGATAACCCAATGTTAGAGTTCAAATATTGTCTATTTGTTCTTAAAAAATAATTACCAATAACTATTTTATAGTTAGAACGAAGGTCTAAATTCTGTTCATTATTACTAAAATATTCAGCATCCAGTCCGCCATAAATAGATCTCTTAAGAAACAGCTTTACTCCTGCATTAGCAGTAATACGCTTTGTTGGAGTTACGTCTGTTTGAGAACTCTGCACTGTATTAGCATTAATATTGAACCCCCAAACGTTTGTATTATATATTGCTTGCATACTGCCATTTAATTGATTAAGATTGCTGGTTTTAGTATATGAATACCCAAAATCAAGATTTATTGTTAAAACATCTATAAATCCACCTTCGTCAATATGCTCAAAGTATACTATGTCTTCTAACTTAACTATAATGGTTCCCCTTAATTTATCAGTTATAGTAATTCCATTCTTCTTTCCACCGCTTATGGAACCATAATATCTTTCGCCATTACTAATTATACATCTGTAGACTCTATCTGTAGAAATTTCAAATACTTTTAACCATTCTATTTCGAAATCGGAATCACTATAATCAGTTTCTATTGTAACTACACCATTCTTTAGCATTTTAAGCTCGCCAACCACTCCTGCTCTATCGGCAAACCTCAAAGTATCATTTTGTGCATAACCAAAAACTGAAATAAAAATAAAAAGGAATAATATTCTAATAGCCATTGAAGTATATATTTAACATTAATAATAAGTTGGGCGAAACTAAGTATTTAAAATAATAAATCAATAAATATCTCCATAAAACTTTATCATATCTGCACGCTTAACTTTCTCTGCTTTTACTTCCATTTTTATGGGTATTACAGGAGAAGAACCATTCATTTTTTGATTTACAATACTATCTAAAACATTAAAACCAATCAGTAATTGACCAAATACAGTATAATTATTATCCAAATAATGCGCCCCAGAATGATTTTCCACTATGTAGAATTGGCTTATATCAGAGCGTTTTTCAGGATTACCAACTCTTGCCGCAGCTAAAGCACCATATTTATGCTTATGCTTATCCATAATCTCATTTTCAAGCGTTCTTGCTTCAAAACTAAGAGTATCCCATGACTGATCATGCTTAATGCTTCCTCCTTGAATCATAAAACCCTTAATAACTCGATGAAAAGTACT
>QMPB01000073.1 GCA_003648395.1 Bacteroidota bacterium | reverse complement strand
CCGCTCAAGAATTAGAAAGCTTCAAAACTTAAGTGTTTTGGAGCTTTTTTTGTTTATAATAATAAATATGTCATACTATACTTACATTCTGTTTTCTGAAAAACTAGGTTCTTTTTATAAAGGTTCTACTTCAGATATTGTGGATAGAATTAATCGTCATAATGCAGAGCGAGTTTATCGAAAATAATTAATTAAATTAAGTCTAATAAATATGTATTTTTGCTTTAATAATTAGATACATCATGACTTTTAGATTAAAACTCACTATCTTATTTATAATACCAATGTATAGTTTGCTTGCTCAACCTGGCAATTATTGGTCTATGGGTTCAAATACTGAAGCTTCCATATTATCTGGCGCCGTAGTTGGTGGTGGCTCTGGCATTACTTCTATTTATTATAATCCAGCAGGTATTGCTGAATTAGACGAAAATAAAATATCCATTGACGCTTCTCTTTTTCAATTCAATCTCTCAAACTATAAAAATGCTTATCGTAATGGCGTTGATGAGAGTTATCTTGATTATCAAGCAATGCCAAGGTTTTTCTCTTTTGTATACCATACCAAGAGCATTCCAGACTTAAGTATTCAATATGCTGTATTTAGTAGAGGTCAGCACCTTCAGAAACTAAACGGCTCAGGTGGTTCTGTTGTAAAAGAGAGTTTTACCGGCCATAAAAAAAACTATTCAACAAATTATACCTACGAAAACAGATATTCCGACACATGGTTTGGTATTGGAAGTGCGTATAAAATAAACGAACAATGGACTATAGGTTATAGCCTTTTAGCTAGCACTAAAATATTTTTATATTATGAAAATAATAGTATTGATTTAATTCCCATAAACGATTCTATTACAGAAGTTTCCAAATACGTTTATTACGATAGGCAAGACTCATATATTATAAGTATTATTAATAAATTAGGGGTTCATTATAAAATAAAAGATTGGTCTTTTGGCTTGAACATATCATTGCCATCAATGCGCTTATATGGAGATGGTTACCACAGAAGAGAGGTAAGTATGACTAATATAATATTAGAAGATGGCCCTGTAGATGATTTTATACAAAAAGAGACAAACTATCATATTAAAGCCGACTTTAAAGAACCTTTATCTATAGCATTTGGCCTTGTTAAAGAAAATACTAATAATAAAACTAATTTATATTTCTCTACGGAATACTTTTTTCCTATAGACACTTATAAATCCATTGATAACTCACAAGTAGCGTCCTTTTATATTGATGAATACCAACCAGGGACTAGTTTCTTAACATATGAGTATAGTGCAGAGTCTGTGCTTAACGTAGCTTTTGGACTTAAAAAAAGTTTAAGTAATAACGTTGCACTTATGGGTGGAATTAAAACAGATTTTGCCTCTAATAAACTTAGTGATTTCAAAAATATTGAATATGCGCAATATATTAGGGGTTACTCAAACTTATACTATATAACGGCAGGAGCTAGATTTGATATTAAAAAAGCAAATGTACTTATAGGCTTACAATATTCTTTGGGAATAGCTAAAGATATATACCAATTTAGAAACTTTGAGTATCCAGGTGTTTATGATACTGAGCATTACTATGCTTTACAAGGATATCCTGAAGCAAAAATGCATTACGTAAATAATGGATTAGGAATATATTTGGGCTTAGCGTTTAACTTCTAAAAATACTATCTACTGCTAGAGCGGCTGAAGAGTATGCTGCCTGAAAATTATAACCTCCAGTATTAGCATCTATGTCCATAACTTCGCCAGCAAAATACAAGCCTTCCACAATATTTGATTGCATTGATTTATTATTTATTTCATCAATACTTACACCACCTTGGGTTATTATTGCTTCGCTAAAAGGCCTATGACCATTAACTTCAAAAGTTAAATCGGTAAGTGCCTGCTTAATTTTTCTTCTACTATCACCATTTATCTGATTCCCTAATTTTGAAGAATCAATTCCACATAGTTCCATTAATGGCTTTACTAATTTAGAAGGCATCCATAACTTAAATATATTTTCAATATACTTTTTACCATTTTCATCAAGGTCTCTAATAAGTCTTTTATCAAGTTTTTGATCGTCAAGAGCTGGCTTTAGATTAAGTCGTATTTCAACTTTCTTATTCTCCGCCAAAGCAATTACTATTTGCCTACTTAAAGTCAGAATTATTGGCCCTGTTAAACCATAATGTGTAAAAAGCATTTCTCCAAATTCCTCATCAACCTTCTTATTATCGACCCAAAGATTTGCCGTAGTATTCTTAAGACTTAAGCCCATTAATCGCTGAGCAAGATTACCTTTTGTTTCCACAGGAACTAATGCTGGCCGAGGAGTTATAATACTATGCCCTACCGCCTTTACCAAGGAATAGCCATCGCCAGTAGAGCCTGTTAAAGGATATGATTTGCCGCCAGTAGCAAGAATAACTGCCTTGGCTTTTATTTGTTGTTTTCTGCCATCTTTATTAAACTCAACACCTACACATTTACCATTCTCCACAATAAGTTTTTCAACTTTGCTATTTACTCGAACTTCTACATTTTTGGTTAATGCCCACTTAGAAAATGCATTAAGAACATCCTTTGATTTATTACTCTCAGGAAACACTCTATTGCCTCGCTCAGTTTTATATACCAAGCCCTGACTATCAAGAATATTCATTATGTCATCCTTAAAGAAATTTTTATAAGCGAATTTTAAGAATTTAGGCTTAGGATGCAGCTGTTTCATATGATTAGAAGCATAGCTATCATTAGTAATATTACACCTACCCTTACCCGAAATAAGCATCTTACGACCCACAGAGCGCATTTTTTCTAAAAGCAATACGTTTGCACCCTTTTCAGCCGCTCTTCCTGCTGCAATAATTCCTGCAGCTCCTCCACCAATTATTATTAAATCGTAGTTATTATTTTGCATATATGCTATTCTATTATGCTTAGTATTAAAGAATTCCTTCTTTCAAAATATCATGTAAATGTATTACACCTTCGTACTTACTCTTATTAACAACAAGAAGTTGTGTTATATTCTTTTCCTTCATTATTTTTAGTGCTTTCACAGCAAGCTCCGACGATTCAATATTACTAGGATTTGCACTCATTATATCCTTTGCTAGCAGGCCATCAAGATTATCATGCTTCTGCATCATACGCCTAATATCGCCATCGGTAATTATACCTTTAAGCTCTCCATTATCAAGCACAGCTGTTGTTCCAAGTCGCTTTGATGAAATTTCAATAATAATACTTCTTATATCTGCATTAATATCCACTTGAGGCTTTTCATTATTTTCAGAAAGATCGGCTACTCTAAGATAAAGTTGTTTTCCTAGAGCTCCACCGGGGTGATATTTCGCAAAATCGCGATCGGTAAAACCTCGGTATTGCAAAAGAGCCACCGCCAAAGCATCGCCCATTACAAGTTGAGCAGTAGTGCTCGATGTTGGAGCCAAATTATTAGGACAAGCTTCTTTTTCAACAGAACTATTCAATACCAAATCAGAATTTTGTGCTAAAAAAGAATCTATATTTCCTACATTCGCAATAAGTTTATTTCCCAATGATTTAACCAAAGGAATAAGAACCTTAATCTCTGGAGTATTTCCTGATTTTGAGATACACATTACCACATCATTATCTTGTACATTTCCCAAATCGCCATGAATGGCATCGGCAGCATGCATAAATATTGATGGAGTACCTGTAGAATTAAGCGTAGCAACAATTTTTGTTGCAATAATTGCACTTTTTCCAATACCTGTTATTATAAGTCTGCCTTTACAATTATGGATTAATTCCACGGCATCCGAAAAATCATCGTTAATAAAATCCTGTAATTTATTAATTGCTATTGACTCTTCTAAGATAACTTTTTTTGCTATTTCCTGAATTTCATTTTTTACCATACTTACAATCTTTATTGAACAGCAAAAATATGGAAAATACTAATACCTTAAATCTAGGTTTTTCTGAAAAAAAATGAACTATTGTTTTATAAATTCAATATCTTTACCTTTTGAAACTAAATGCTAAAATAAATGAAAAATACAATAATAGGTCTTCCATTAAGGATATTTATATTATTTGCAATATATATATCTGTAAACTCATGCTGGTCGGATGAGTACACTATAAAAAAAGAAAAACACAGTTATAAAATCTGATAAATGGAAGAAAACAAATTTCTTTATTATATTTGAGAATAAGGATTCGCTGAATTATAGAGAATGTAGAGAAATAGTATTCGATAAACTTATTAAAACCTGCAATTTAGAAATTGACTCTTTTTATAATAAAGTAAAGATAAATAGCATTCAAATTAAAGATAGTACAATACTTAATATGCATAGAGCAAATATTATTGAGGAGGGCTCTATTTGCAAATATATGCCTCCAATAATTGACTTTAAAAACTCAAGTTTGCTACAGATTGCCAAGAATATAAATGGGTTTTCCAAAAATAGATACCAATATATAGGTAGTGACACCGCTAAATATACATTCAGTATTTATATTAATAAACTTAATGGCTCACTAAATTCAAGCAATATACTTAATACTATAATCCTCTATAACATAGATACTTACATCGATAAATTATTTTTAACAATTAGTGACAAATACTTTAAATAAATCAAAATTTAATAAATAATCTCCATTCCTAAAAATAATATGCTTACTATGAAAAAAAATTGTACATTAGCAAATACAAAAACAGAAAATAATTAACTTTAAATAATCTTAAAATAATCTTAAAATGGCAGAATTTAACTATAAACAAATTATTTATGCAGGAATGGTTGCTATTGCTGGTGTAGATGGCGAAGTAGACAAAACTGAGCGTAAATGGGTAGACAAAGTATTTGATCATGATTTCAATATGTCACGTAAAGAGCGTAAAGAAGTTTTAAAAATATTTGAAAACGATAAAGATACTTTTACTGATAAAGTAACTACCGAATTATCCCAATTTCCTGCTTTTGACCAACGAGAGGCATTTAAGCGTATTTGTCAATTTATGCTTTATCGTAATGATGAGTATAATAAAAGCGGCAAATCTCGTCCAAAAGGCATTGACCCTGAAAAAGATCAATTAAATCGCTATCGTGAGAGAGCAGATCAAATGCGTACTAAATTAAAGTTTTAGTAACAACTAGTTATTTTTAAAAAAAGAGGCAATCATTGATTACCTCTTTTTTTTTACTAATTTATTAATCGATTTTTGCAAAGTGAAAACACAAATTAAAGGATTCAATATAAATTATAAGCTCATAAATGAGGAATGGATTTCTGAAGGACGAGATATAATAGTATTGCTTCATGAAGGTTTAGGAAGCATTCCGCAGTGGAAAAACTTTCCCAGTACAATTAGCAATAAGCTAAAACTTCCTGTATTAGTTTATGAACGCATTGGCTATGGGCAATCAGATTTTTGGACTGATGGAATTATAAAATCACAGTTTCTACATAATGAAGCTTTAGTTATGCTTCCTGCATTAATAAAAAAGTTAGGGATTTCAAATAGCATCATACTTTTTGGACATAGCGACGGTGGCACTATTGCCTTAATCCATGCTTCTGCAGCCATGGCAAAAATGAAGGCAGTGATAGTAGAGGCTCCACATATCTTTTTTGAGAATTATTCATTAATTGGTATTAGGAAAGCTCGAGAACTATTAAAAAATGATGCCGTAATTCAGATTCTGAACAAATATCACCAAGGGAGAGCTACTGAGCTTATTGATAAATGGACTGCACATTGGCTTGCTGCAAAGGATATTGACTGGGATGCTAGGCAAAAACTTAATAAAATAACACTTCCCCTATTATTAATTCAAGGCTATAAGGATGATTTTGGTACTTTTGCACAAATTGATAATGTTGCTAAAGAAGTAAAAAGTAATATTATACAAGTAGAAAAAATAGAAGATTGTGGTCATATACCACATCTTGAGCAGCAAGAAAAGATAATAAATCTTACTGAAGATTTTATTAATAGAATTTAAGAAATAGCCATGGATAGAATAAAGAAGTATTTCCCTAAACTAAGTGATAATCAGCTAAATAAACTGAGTCAATTGCCAGCACTTTACGAAGAATGGAATGCACAAATAAATGTGATATCGCGTAAGGATATGGAGCATTTTGTGGAGCGACATATACTACATTCATTGGCAATAGCAAAGCTTATTAAATTTGATAATGGCACCGAAATTCTTGATATTGGAACTGGTGGTGGGTTTCCGGGAATTCCTTTGGCAATAATATTTCCTAAATGTGAGTTTCACCTTGTTGATTCCATTGGAAAGAAAATAAAAGTAGTACAGGCAGTAGTAGACGCCCTTGACCTTAAAAATGTGAAAGCTGAAAAAACTCGTGCCGAGAATATCAATAAAAGCTACGATTTTGTTGTAAGCAGGGCTGTAACTGCATTACCAAAATTTCTGCCATGGACAAAAAATAAAATCCGAAAGAAAGGTTTTAATAAATTACCAAATGGCATTATTTACCTTAAAGGAGGTGATTTTAGAAATGAATTGGAAAAACTAAAAAGAAAAAATCAAGTATTTGCTATAGATAAATTTTATTCTGAAGAGTTCTTCGAAACTAAATATATTGTTCATATTAACGCTTAAATAATAACAGAATTTTTTCTAATATTTTATCTAATAATCTGCGTTAAGATAGCTATCGAAATACTTGAATTCGTACGAATTATTTTCTACATCCTGACTCTAACTTACCTGCCGGATTTCCTCCAAATAAGGCAAGCTACACTAGTATGTTTTTTATAATAATAAATCTCTAATGCAGAAGTATGCAATTAATCTATAATAATTTTATATTGCTCCACTTTACCATCAAATTGTAGCTGAACTATATAAACGCCCTTAGCGCCATCCAATAAGTCAATTTTTAAAGTCCTATCATAATTATTAGCAATATTCTTTTCATAAACAAGCTTTCCTAACATATCCGAAACAATAATTTTATTGGGAGTTATATCTCCAAATTTGATATTAAAACTCCCATTATTAGGATTTGGATAAACTTCAGCAGTTTTAGTCATTGCGTACATTTGCTCATAGCTCAGTGGATAATTCACAGTGAAATTATATATTAAGGAAGAACCAAAATCAGGCTGAAAATTCATTAAAGTAGCATTACTAAGCGAGCGTAATCTTATAAAACCAGAACCATCATTATTTGCAAAAAACTTAAGCCCATCACCATCAGTATCTATAATTTCCATTTTATAACAACCCACACCTAAATGCACAGTATCACGATAATAAGTAGTTGCTGTAAGATTATTTTTTTCAAAAACTACACCCGTAGAATTTGAAATACGGTAGGAAGTTTCGTTTCCTGCATAATTGGTACGAAATTGAATTATAAACTCATCAGGCAATACATCAGGAATCTCAAATTTAGAATTATAAGTATTATTAAATAAGTATTCATCATTGCCTCCATTGGGGCTTTTGATCTCCACATGAAATTTATTTCCAGAAGGATGTAAACTACTCCATAAGCCATCATTAGCAGGCAGACTAACTTCTGTTGTTTCGTCAAAAGTTAATAACCCATTCCATGTAAAGGATTGTCTATTGCTAGCATTATTTACCCAATACTCAACCACTAAAGATGTAAGAGCTGTAGCACCAGTATTCTTAATCATAATAGTTGGCGAAGAGCAAATATAGTTCTCTCTAGCGTGTTCTACTTTACTAGTTGGAGTCAAAATATCTACAACTGCAGCATCCAAAGTAAAATTATTATCTCCATATGTTACCAATTGATTATTAACCCAATACTTGGAAGTTCCTGAAGCATTCGCCATTCCATAATCAATATTTGCAATCTGACCAGGAGTTACGTACTGCGTAATATCACTCTGCTCAATATTAGTTGCAGCACCCGGACACCAGCCTGCACGATCATAAATCCATGTTCCACCCTGAGGATAAATTGGATTTGTAGCACAGTCATCTTTCCACACCTGCCATGAAAACTCATTGCTTCCTCCAGCAATATTTAAATGATGATTACGAGCAATAAACTCCCCTTCTTGCCCGTGACCAGTTATGGAACTTCTAATTTTAAAGAACTTGGCATTAGCATCAAGCATTAAATCGCGAGGCTCAAAAGCTTTATCACTTAATATATCTGCATTAGATTTTGAGCTAACCGGCCATAATTGTTGAATATTTAGCACATCACGTGGTGGTGTTCCTACTATAAAAGCAAAAGTAATATCCATATCCTCTTGCCACTGTCCGCCACCTTCTACAGTCATACGTTTATCACCTTTAAGCATTGGCATAAAATCCGTAACATCAAAAGTGAAAGTTTTGCCATCTTGGCCTAGGTCTAAATTAATTCCATAAGGTGTTACAAACGACATTATCTCAAATTTCATTGGTGCACGACGCGTATATACTAAATCCATAATGCTTAAGGTACCATCAGCAGTAATGCTCTGTGTATTTAATACTGCACCAGTAATTGCATCATAAGTAATTTCATTAGCTGCCTGCCATAAGCTTGTGTCTAATATTTGTACAATTTCATCGGAATATATTGTCGCATAATTATTAACAACCTGATATTCTTTTACATTATGTGGTGCCAATTGCACAGTATCCAATATTGTATCGTTAGTAATTGTAAGAGAATAATTGCCCTGCAAAAATGTTGTATTTGGACGCTCTAAGGTTGATTCCCAAGATTTAAACAATTCAAAACCTTTAAAAGGATTCAGGCCTCCACCATCAATTGTATGTGCATTTCTATTATTTCCACTTTTATCAATAATATTACCATTCTGTAAATTATCAAAATCATAATATAGTTGTAAGTTAGAATATTGAGGATGAGAACTATCTAAAGAAGCATACATCCATTTATGAATTTCACTTTCTGTTAGTTCCACATCCCAAAAACGAACTTCATCAATCAATCCATCCCAATAACGATTATTAATACCACGGCTTATTCTAAGATTAATTCCTCCAGCAGTATCAGTATTTATAGTAGTATTTGCAATGGTTAAACCTGTTTCCATTACGCCATCTACATATAACTTAATATCATTTACATCATTGCCCTGAAAAGTACATGCTACATGATGCCATTGATTATCGTGCAAAATAGTAGACCCATAAGTATATCCACCATTAACCTCAACACGTAAAGCTCCATTTCCATTCAATCTAAAAACCCATTTTTTGCCTCCCTGATTATTTCCCCAACTAACTATTTCCTTATCAGCAATACTAGTCTTAATCCAAGCTTCAACAGTGCGTGATGTTGTTCCAGCTATTCCTTTATAGTTATCAGTTTCTATATAATTCACTCCATTAAAAGTAAAGGAATTATCGTCGGCACTTAGCATTCCCATATTCTGCGATAAGCTACTGCCCTCAAAAGAAATACTAGTAGCAGCTTGAGTATTATAATAGCTGTATTCTACAATAATATTTGACACACCATCCCATGCAAAAGGAGTATAAAATTGTAGTGTATTAATCCCACTTTGCAGATTAGTATTATGAAAATACACTTCTGTAAAACCTGTATTATTCGGGTTTTCTATATCTATAATAGTATCTGTTGTTTGCTTTACTGATAGCTTAAAAAATCTTGCGTCAGCACTTCCACTCAATGAGTTCAGCGAAATACCATCAATATTTCCTACACTTGCTCCTGCAGCTAGTAGTTCTGCCACGCTAAACAAATATTGACGCTTAGCATTATAAGTACCACTGGCAATAAGCTCTACATTTGAAGCTGCTCCACTACCCACCGTAGACTGAGTATCAACAGGAATACCATTTACCACAGCATCCTTTTGAATATACTGATAATATGAATTCATTGGATTTACAACATAATCGAAAGATAATCCACTAAAATTGGAGATGCTAAAATTAGTATGCTTAGAGTAAAATGAATCTACCCTTGTTGAATCATGGATATATGTATTACAACTATAATCCCACTCACCGCAGCCTTTATTTGTTTGTCCAGAAATAGGAGGCGAAACCAAAGCATCTTTACATCTTATGCTGTAATACATAAGTACTTTTTCGTAACTAATGGATGAATTAGTAGGAAACATAATAGCAGTATCGCGAATAGTTCCGTCCCAAACATGGCCATAGGTTTGATTATAATTAAAAGAATGGATAAGAATAGTATCGCCAGGGCTCTGAGCCTTTAATAATAAAGAGAATAATACGATAAGTATTGATAGAGTAATGGTTTTCATAATGTGTGTTTTGTAGGTGTTGGATTTGAAGGCAAATTTAATAAAATTAGACAGAATTACAAGCTTTATTAAGAACCTAAGCAGATCCCTGTTTCCTTTTCTAACAAAAATCAAATACACTATACCTATTAATCCATCTTGCCATTAATAATAACGCTCCATATCCCAAGATATAAGATCATAATTAAACTTTAAAACTTATGATAAATAAAGGCGTTTTATTCTGAACTCCGTCTTACTATAAGAATTGGGAGTAAGAACTGAACATAAAGAGCGATATACTCCATGCCTAAATCAATGTAGTACGAGAAATTATTTTTGTTAATTTAGCTTATCGAAAACATTGAAAATTACTATAATAAAGACGGCACGTAGTATACCGCTATACGTTGGTTTTCATACAAAAACCTCAATTATATATAAAAACACATTCGCTTTTTAATAAAAAAATAACTATGAAAACACTTAAAGGATTATTTTTAGTAATTACCATTCTGTTAGTCACAGTTTCTTGTGATATTGGAGACAGTATCGAAGGCAATCAAAAGGTTAAAAATCAGAAAAGAGAAATTAGCTCCAATTTTACAGAAATAGAAGTTAGTCAAGGGATTAACGTATATCTAACTCAAGATCCAAATAGTTCTTTGGAGCTTGAATTAGATGAAAATCTTCACGATTTACTGATAACAAAAGTTGAGAATAATATTTTAAAGATATATTTCTCAGAGGATGTTGGCAGACGTAGAAGGTCTATTGTACATTTGTCAATGCCATTAATAACAAAGCTAACAAGCTCTAGTGATGGGGAAATTATAAGTCAAAATCAATTAACTGTACAAGATATAACTATTTCAAGCTCTAGTAGCGGGGAAATAGATCTCAATATAATAGCCAATAAGATTCAATGTAAAGCAAATAGTAGTGGGGATATTAACCTAATTGGAACAGCAGATTTATTCATTGCTAATGCTAGTTCTGGCTCTGATATAGAGGCCGAGAAATTAGTATCACAAAAAGTTGAAGCAAAAGCATCTAGCGGATCTGATATTGATGTATATGTTGCTGTAAGTTTAAATGCAACAGCTAGTAGTGGTTCTAAAATTAAATATTGGGGCAATCCTAATAAATTAGAAGTTGATAAGTCATCAGGGGGGAAAGTTAAAAAACAAACCCCATAGATTATTAATAAATATAATGATAGAGCTAAGACCACTTAAAAGAAACGATGTTTCACCTTTCTATAAATGGATAAATGATGATGAAGTTATAAAATACTCATTATCATTATTTCAAAATATCGGCACAAAAACCAAGATTAAGAAGTGGTTTATTACATTAGTTGAAAATACTAATATTGCCAATTATGGTATATTCTTAAAGACAAGTGGAGAACTAATTGGCTATTCAGGAATATGTGATATTTCCAAAACCAACAAATCTGGGGAATTTTATATTTTTATTGGAGAAAAAAGAATGTGGGGAAAAGGAATTGGAACAATAGTTACTGAACAAGTATTAAAAATAGGATTTTTAGAATATAAATTAAATAGGATTTCCTTAACTGTTTCTGAACCAAATATTGGTGGAATAAAAGCATATAAAAATGCTGGATTTAAATTGGAAGGGAAATTAAGACAGGCCTGTTTTAGAGATAATGAATATCACGATAAAATAATTATGTCCATAATAAAATCTGAATGGAAATAAATAAAAACTACTATTAATACATAAGCATTTTGTAAAATAAGTTGCCCTACTGCTGAATTATTTATCACAGTTTCAATACTCTATTCTAATAATATTCCTCTGATGGATTGGAGCAAATAGCAGGAGCCTATTTTAATTAATTTAAATTACCTCTAAAGCCTACTGCAATAAAATATTGATTACCTTTGAAGCACGCAAAAACCATTTTGCCATTTTAGGGCTATAGTACTAATAGATATGGGGGTTAATGCAAAACTCACATTTCTCAAAAGAGTTAATATTATTGTCCATAGTTCAGAAATTATCAAATAATTAGCACAAAGATGCCACCATGCTGATGCACTAAATATACTAAAAACCCATGCTTATGAAAGACAAAGACAATTTGATTAGAGTATACACTGGGACAGAAATCTCTGTAAAATTATTAAAGGATGAATTGGAAAAAATAGAAATTGTTGCAATGATAAAAAATGATTACAATTCAGGAATCATTGCTGGATTCTCCTCAGGAACTCATTCTTCAGTTGATTTATTTATTCAAGAAATTGATATGGATAAAGCTAATCCCATTATAAATGGATTTATAGAGCTAAATAAATAATACCTGATTCTACATAGTTTCGTGTGGGTAGTAATACAGTTATTTGAACTATATTTTAATCAGTAATCGGTAAACCTTATTCTGTAATTAGCAGTCAACATTACTATTACAAATTACTGACCCACTGATTACGGATTACGTTTTTTAAAATT
>QMPB01000072.1 GCA_003648395.1 Bacteroidota bacterium | reverse complement strand
TACAATTCTTATTCTTTATACTATAGGAGGCAGAACATATTGTTCATGGGTTTGTCCTTATCATTTATTGGCAGAATTAGGAGAGAAATTGCACAATTATTTAGTGAAAAAGAAAAAGATAAAAGAGCATACTTATAATATTTATTTGCATTTTGTTTTCTGGATAGGATTTCTCTTAAGTGCTTTATTTACAAAAAATTTAGTTTTTGAGGACATTAATCCTGTTGGAATAATATCTAGGTCGTTAATTTATGGTCCTAGCTTAGCATTGCTTTGGGTGTTTTTGCTATTATTATTTGAGATTACTTACAGTAAAAGATTTTGGTGTCGTTATGCTTGTCCTATTGGAGCTACATGGTCCATTACAGGTAAAGCAGCAGTAGTTGATATCCAATTTGATCTCGACAAATGTGCTTATTGTCGCGATTGCCAAGATGTATGTTTAGTGCCTCACGAACTTTGGTTTGTTGAGAAAGGTAAAGCTACACAAAAGATTCATTACACAGGCTCAGATTGTACTAGGTGTGGACTTTGTGTTGATGTATGTAGTGGTGATGCATTAAAATTTACTATTAAGGGAATGGATAAAATATTATAAGCTAATATGATAAAGGCAGAAGAAATAGTTTTAATTAGAGCGAAAGCATTATCGAAGTCGTTTAAGAATCAATTGGTAATTGATAATTTATCAGCAGATTTTTTTAAAGGAGAAAGAATCAGTTTAAGCGGCTCAAATGGAGCAGGAAAAACCACTTTAATACGTTGTATTTTAGGGCAATATACTTATGATGGAGAATTGTCAGTCTTGAATGGGAATCCTCGTTTACAACATGAGAATATTATGAAGGAAATAGGCTTTGTACCACAAATACCACCTCCATTAAAGATGACTATAAAAGAAATGCTTAACTTTTTTTCTCAACTTACAGAAACATCCGAGCAGGTATTTATAGATATAGTTACTGAGCTTGGACTTGAAATCAAGGAGCATCTTAATAAACCATTTTATAAACTTTCTGGAGGGATGAAGCAGAAATTATTAATAGCTTTTGCTCTTGGTCGTAATCCTAAAATACTTCTTCTAGATGAACCTTCTGCTAACTTAGATCCAGAAGCAAGAAAAGTATTCTTTAATTACCTTGAGAATTTTAATAAAGATTCTTTAATGATATTAAGTAGCCATAGAATTAGTGAAATATCGAAACTCATTACTAGAGAAATTGAAATGGATTTGGGTAAAATAGTAATTGATAGAAAAATAACTCAAAATATAGAATCATGATGAAAAAATTAGCCTTTGTACTTTTATTATTTGTTTTTGCTTGTAAACCACAAGCCGATTTCCAACCTAAAGAGATAAACTGGGATAGAGATATTTGTGAGCTTTGTTTAATGGGACTTGCAGATCAAGAATACTCAGTTCAACTTATTAATAGTGAGGGAAAAACTATCTGGTTTGATGATATTGGCTGCTATGTAAACTATAAAGGCTCTGATGATTGGAAAAAATTTATAAGAGACGGAGAATTCAAATCTTGGATAGGAGATTGTGAAACAGGAAAATGGATAGATGCAGAGAAAGCCAATTATCGTTTTGGAGATGATACTCCAATGGGATACGGCTTTGGTGCTTTAGCTGAGGCTAATGATTCTACATTTGATTATAATACTGTTGTTCAACGTATTAAAGATGGAAAGACTTCTCGTGATAAGTTTATGAAAGAGAAGAAAATGGGGAAAATGAAGTGTGGAGAAGGTAAATGTGGTGGAATGAAAAAAGGAGAGAAAGAATAATATGAAGAAAGGAATGATAAGCCTTGCAACTCTAGAGTTACGTCAGAGTTTGCGTTCACCGGCATTTTGGGGATATAGTTTGCTCTTTGGGAGCTTTGTTGCTTTGATGTTTGCTTTTGGTATTACTGAGTCGCAGATAATAGGCTTTGTCGGATTAAGCAGACTAATGGTAACTTTTATGCAAGTTACTATGGTGATTCTGCCAATTTATATTCTTATTTCTACAGTTAGAGCTGTGGTTGGAGACAGAGAATCCAATGTTATGGAATATATTCTTTCGCTCCCAATTTCTTTTTCTGGTTATTATTGGGCAAAGTTTTGGGCTAAATTTATAGAAATATTTATTCCAGTTTTTATGGCTTTTCTTGGAGCTGTTATTTGGGGCTCTATCTCTAATATAGATGTACCTTGGGATTTATTTGCATATTATAGTATGTTATTGGTATCTATGGTAGTATGCTTTGTAGGTATTGCAATGTACATATCAGCAAGAGCAAAGTCACAGAATATGGCAATAAGTACAGTTTTTATTCTTTGGCTGGTTTTGGTAGCTTTTCTTGATCTTATTTTAATGGGACTAATGCTTAAGACTAGAATGGATTCGCATGCTGTAATATTTGTTGGAATGGTTAATCCTCTTCAAGTATTCAGAACAGCTACTCTTGCTTTATTTGACCCAAAGCTCACGGTAATGGGTCCTGCGTCTTATTACATTCTTGATACTATCTCAAGGCTTTGGTTTATAATATTTGCAATAGCTTATCCAATTATTATTGGTATTGGCTCTGCTTTTCTTGGAAATAGATATTTTAAACGCAATGATATTATTTAGATTATGCTAAAACATTTTTATACAATTATTTTATTAGGTTCATTAGCATTATTATTTTCCTGCCAACAGCAGGATAATATATCAACTAAGTTATTTCCTAATCCTCCTGATACCAACAGTTTTGGAAAATTTGCAAATAAGCTTACAGCAAACGAAAAAGCTTGGTTAGTTGCAGATACCACATATACTAGAGAAGGAAAATTACGTAATATAGGAATTCAAGAAGTGCCACAAGATAAAGACGATTTTAGAAATTTTGGTTTTGACGGAGGTTTATTGAATAGAAAATATCTTCGTGATGTAGATTTTAGAGGTGCTTATTTTAGGTCTGCAAAAGCAATGCATAGTGATTTTTCGTATTCTGATTTCCGTTGGGCTAATCTAGAATCAGCACGTTTTTATGCTTCTAAACTTTTTGCTTGTAACTTTACTCAAGCAGTAATGTTTTATTTCTTTGCCGATAGTGCAAGAATGGATAGTTCATTATTTATTAGTGCTAATATGTTTGGAATGCATGCCAATGATGCTTCAATGCGTTATTGTAATTTCTCTAATGCAATGTTGCGAGATGCCGATTATATTAATACTGACTTTACGGGAAGTATTGCTGTAAAATCAATTTTAACTCATTCGATTTTTATAGATTCAAAAATGGATTCTATGGATTTAAGTTATGTTATAGGTTCTCATTCTACTTTCAAAGGAGCTTCTTTTGTAAATTCAAGATTGTGGCATGCCGATTTTAGTGAAACAAATCTTGATAGTGCCAATTTTTACGGTGCTGATTTAAAGAATTGTAACTTTAATGGAGCAAATTTTAGAAATACGAATTTTAAGAATGCCATTAATATCCCTGCTAATGTGAAGGCTAAATTAGTAGATGATAAAATATCAGGTATTTTAGGTAATTAAAACGATGAATATAAGAATTATTAAATTATCACTTTTTGTTTTGATAGCTTCTTTCTTTCAAAGCTGTAATTCCTCGACAAATAATTCTGTAGGCTCAGAGTTATTTCCAAATCTTTGCGATACTTCTGGGATGTATTACCTCGCTAATTTTACAAACAAGAGGCTAATTAAATCGATAATACAAAAGAAAAAATTACTTCCAAATGGAAAAGAACGTAGTAAGGGCTTAGTTGCTATTCCACAAGATTTTGATGATTTTAGAGGCAAGAATCTTGATGAAATATATTGGAAAGCTGTTCATGTAAAAAGTGGAGATTTTAGAGGAGTAAAATTTCGTGCTGCTAAATGCCAGAATAGTGATTTTTCAGGTTCTGATTTTAGGTTTTGCGATATTCGTTGGTCATACTTTATGAATACGAATCTGAGTAATTGTGATTGTTCTCGTTCTATTATGTTTCGTTCTTATGTAACTGAGAGTAATCTTGAAAATACAGACTTTAGAGGAGCTAATATGTTTGGTGTAAAAGGACATAGAGCTAATTTCAGAAATTGTGATTTTACTAATGCCTTAATGAAAGAATCAGAGTTCCTTGATGCCGATTTTACTGGTAGTAAAGCTGTAAATGTGAGATTTATTATTACTGTACTTACAGGTGCTAATATGGATTCTACCGATTTATGCTTTTCAGATTTTACGGGGGCAGGACTTGAAGATGTTACTTTTACCAATGCGAAAATTCACAAAGCACAGTTTAGAGGAGCACATCTGCAAGGTGCTAGTTTTAGAGGTGCTGATCTCAAAGGTTCTAACTTTTTTGCTGCTGAATTTGTAAATACAGATTTTACTGATGCTAAAAATATTCCCAAAGGAGTAAAAGAACTTATTGTTGATGGTAAGGCTACCGGTGTTTGTAGTTTGAATACAAATTCAATATAATTTTCGTCGGAAAATGATAGACTCATTAAGATTGCATCAATAGACCTTTGTGTAATAATTTAATATAGTGTGTTGCACAATGATATACATAGATTGCTAGTATGCATAAGTAGTTTTATGTCTTTTTCTAATAATTGTCATAATATTATAAAAAAATTGCTCTAACTTTGTAAAATGAAAACAAAACATTCAAAACTCATTAGCATTACCATAACTCTAATTATAGTTATGTTAAGTTGTAGTTCGCCCGAAAGTAATGTTATTAAGAATGATAAGTCTAAGGTAAAAGCTATTAATAACGAAGCTAACGTGCCAGAAGTTGATTCATTATTTGCAAAAGAATTTGAATTAAACACTGAAGAAAATATTGGAGAAGATATTCAGCTTTTTAAACTGGATAAAGAAAAGAGCTTAGTTACTTGGTTTTGTGTTACTCATACAGGTTATGTAAAGTTTAAAAGCGGTCAGCTTTCAATGCTTGATAATAAGATCGTTAGCGGGGAATTTGAAATAGTAATGGATAGTATTAGAGATACCGATATTGACTATGACTTAATGCGAATAGTTTTAGAGAATACTCTTAAATCTGATAGTTTTTTCAATGTTAATGCGCATCCTATCTCTAAAATAGGGCTTACACATCTAAAGAAATTGGGTTCAAATAAATATCTTTTTGGAGGAAATTTACAAATCAATGGAATAAATAACAGGATACGTTTCCAAGCTCAAATTATTCAAAATGACACTTCAATTCTTGTGCTAACAGACCGATTCTATATTGACAGAACAAAATGGGGAGTTACAATCTACTCCAGAAATTTTGAGCAAACCGATGATAGCTTCTTATTTACTGACTCGGTAAGTATGAAGGTTACTGCAGTTCTGAATAGAATAAATTAGTTTTTCACAATTCTAAAAACCTGAGACTTATTATTACTAATAATTCTAATGAAATATATTGACTTAGGTAGTCTATCTAAGTTTAGCATGGCTTTACTTCCGTTATACTGAATATCAATATTTATTAGCCTTGAATTCATATCCAATAATTCAATTTTGCTACCTTCCTCAATCTGGTTAATATAAACTAATCCATTACTTGGATTTGGGTAAATTTCAATACTCTTAGTGCTTTTAATATTAACTGATTTGATCTGAGAATAACTATATTTACCATCAAAGTCAACTTGCTTCAAACGGTAATAATTAGTTCCAGTAGCTGGATTTTTATCAATAAAACTATAATTATGTAATTCATTAGTAGTTCCATTTCCATCAATAATACCAATTTGTTTCCAATCCTTTGTATTTTTAGAATGTTGAATTTCAAAGAAATCATTATTAGTTTCAGATACTGTTTTCCAATCTAATTCTACAGAGCCATTATTATTAATTGCATTAAAGCTAATCAATTCTATTGGAAGAGGAGAATTGGTAGAATCAATTGTTCCAAGTGCATAATAGCCATCACCGTCAGCTAAAGCTTGACCTGTGAATAATAACTGAGAAGCTGTTTTAGAACTAGCAGAGCTAACAATTTTCCAATCGCCGCTTGTTCCAGCACGATATAATAATTTATAATTAGTTGTAGTTCCATCAGGAGAGTTAGAGCTATTCATTTCTGCTTCAGTAAAGTCAAAAGTCAGATCAACAGTAATTGCTCCTCCAGCATCCGTAATATCAAAATACCAATCTCTTGCCCAACGTTTTTCTATGCTTACTGCTGTTAATCCTGCATCATCATCAGGAGTATATATTTGAGGAGTAATATGATTGTGACCAATTAATAAATAATCACCATTCCCAAAATTAGAAGCTTGTTTCAGCCATAAACCGCCACTAACATGGGCTTCGTCATGTATTCCATCACTCTCTGTTCCTATTCCTATTACTTCAAAATCATAATCACCATTCCCATTAATATCACCAGCATACTTATCATTTGCAGCCATTGTAATGTCGTATTTTGCAGAAAGATAATTGTTTACGATATTGGTTTGTGCCGAGTTTAGAATAACATTATAAATAAACACTTCTGCCATATCTCCTTCGTAGTCTTGGTCAACATCATAGCCACCATCTTGAGAGTCTTGTTCTGCACCAATAGCTAAACAGCCATTCTGAGCAATATCATTATCTGATGATAATGTATTATCATATTTCTCTTGTCCATTTAAGTAAGCAAGAACATTATCATCACTATTTCTCCATGAAGTACCAACAATTACCCAAGAATTACGAGCATCAACACTGGTAGAAACTCTTTGGCTAGCTCTAAATACTTGAACATTATTACTTCCAAATAAAAGATAGTCATTATTACTCCCGCTTGAGGCATAAGAAATGGATGCATCATTATTTGCAGTAGTTGTATATCCTACATAATATGAAGTGATTTCTGAAGTAGGAAAATCAGAAAATGATGTTTTTACTAAACGAGCATTGTCAGGAGAAAATCTTGCAACTTGATATCCATTTACTATATTATCATAGAATAATGGTTGGAATGTAGCATCAGATTGTCCTAAGTCATTACTATTACCACTTTGATCTGTCCAAGAACTAATTTTGTCACCGTTTGAACTACCTGGTATATCTTCAGCTCTTACCCAAATTTTAAGGTTTGCACTTTTTCCAACACCTCCGGGCCCATCAAATCCAACGAAATCATCATTTGTTATGGTGTAAGTATACTGAGTATTAGCTCCTAAAGTAGCATTGGTTGGTCCACTTAATGTAAGAATTACTGTTTCATCAGCTTCTTGAGAATTATCATCTATTATGCTTAAAGTGATATCTGTAGTTGTATTCCCAGCTGTAATTGTTACAGGAGAAGATGTTGATATTGAATAATCACTGCCTGAGCTTGCTGTACCAGAAGTTGAGAAAGAGACACTAACATCTTTTGATGATGCATCAGAGAGCTTTACTTCAATATTTTTTGTAGCAACAGATTCTGCTCCAGAAGAAGAAGTATTAGTAAAATACACTGTAGGAGGGTCGTCATCATCATTTATAGTATAAGTATGTTCTATTGGGTCAGTATCGCTCAAATTACAATTACTACTGGGATTACTAAGCTTAATAATTATTGTTTCATTGTCTTCATCAAGAGCATCATTATTAATTGTAACACTTATATCTGTAGTAGTATTTCCTGATGAAATGGTTGCAGTACCATCTGCTAATGTATAATCTGTTCCTCCACCTGATGCTGTACCTCCTGTAACTGTATAATCTACTGTAGTGGAGTTGCTTCCGTCAGCTGAATTTATTTCTACGGTAATATTTACACTTGTTGTTGATTCACTCCCAGAAGAACTAGCTGCTGAAAAGTATATTTTCCTTGTATTATCATTATCATTTATAGTGTGGGTGTAAGTGCCATTAGTTCCGATATTTAAATCGGAAGAAGGGTTACTTAAATTAATTGTAAAATCTTCATTCCCTTCTTCTGTCCCATCGTCGGTAACGGTTACTGACACACTTTGAGAACTTGTGCCAGCAGGGAAATTTAATGTGGTTGCCGCAACAGCGGTATAGTCAGAACCTGCAGTTGCAGTTCCGTCAGAAGTTGAATAATCAATACTGACATTTGAAGCAGGAATATAATTCAATTCAATATCGGCAGAAGCATTTACGCTTTCTAGTTCAGCTCCAGCATCAGTAGTAAATTGTACACTAGGTTTTATTGCTACTATGCACATATAATCTCCATCTGTAACATCAACTCCTGTAACTTTATAATCAGAACCAGAGGCTGCCATTTCATAAACTATTGCTCCACTTGTAAAATCACCATCAGCATCAATCATAACACCATACTTTGTGTATCCAGAGGGTAATGCTGCTAAATTGTTTTCATTTAGGGTAATGTCAACAGTTCCTACATCACCTGTCTCATCAATTCTATATTCACGATCAATTTTCTGAGTATTATAAGGGCTTCCTGTTGAAGTCCAAGAAGAAATACTACCATTATCATGAGCAAAAAGCAAGTATTCGCCATCAGTAGTCATTGCTGAGGCATTGTCTATTGTAATTAAATTAGCAGATTGAGCACTTGTATGTGTATTTGAAGCATCAAATCTACCGATTCCAGCTAATTCGTGCGAATAGTTTGATTGGTATGCATAAAAATCATTGGAAATTGTTAGTGCATATTTTGCTGCCAAATAGTTTCCTACTATTATTCTTTGAGCTGAATTTAGTTCAGTATTATACACAATTATTTCAAGAAAATCTCCAAAATGTGCTTGTCCACTTGCATAGTTGTCATCAACAGCATCTTGTTCGCCCGCTATGGCTAAACATCCACCACTAGTAATATCTACACCATCAGATAATGTATTAGTATATTTTGATGCATTGTCTTTCCATAATTCTAATCCACCACCATCACTGGTCCAACTAACATCAATAATATGCCAAGCATTATCATTTGCGCTTTGGCTAGAGGCTCTATTAACATTATCTCTATATGTAGTAATATTATTAGAATTAAATAGCAAAAAATCATTTCCACCATTAGATGATGATGATGCATAAGAAAATATACCATCACTACTTTCGTTATTGTTTTTATTGACAATAAAGACTGTAATATCTGAAGTAGGAAAATCAGAGAAACTTGTTTTCCTTATTCTTCCATTTGTTTGATTGAAACGTACTACAGGAAAGCCATTTTGCTCATTTGTAACATATTCTGGTCTAAAAGAATTATCACTTTGAGTTAAGTCATTTGAATTACCAGAGTTATCAGTCCATGTTGCAATTTTGTCGCCATTAGCTGATGCTGATAGGTCTTCCGAACGATTCCAAAGAATATTACTTGTACTCGAACCTACACCAGCAGGACCAGTTTGTGCATAATTATTAAGTGAAATAATAATAATTATAAATAGTATAAATATTCTCATAACTAGTGATTTAGGTAGTTGATGATGCTTGTACGTAAATATTTCATTTTTGTTTCATTTTTGTTTTTTTAGTATTGTAGTCTTTTCTTGGCTTTATTTCAACTAAGCTTAATACATGTTTTACAATTTACTTCGTTACACTTCGCAAATCACTCAACCTGACGACTACTTTATACTTTAATTTTTTTCCTTTAGCCTTTAGCCTTTATCCTTTTTTTCCTTCAGCCTTTTATTTCCCTATATTTGCACTATCAATAAACTAAACCATTCAAAATGAATATCGCAGTCTTCCCAGGAAGCTTTGACCCAATTACTATTGGACATCAGAGTATTATAAGTAGAGCTTTGCCTCTTTTTGATAAAATTATTATTGGAGTTGGAATTAACTCTACTAAGAATTCGATGTTTGATGTGGAGAAACGTATGCAGTGGATTCGTGATAGCTTCCCCAATGAAGATAAAATCGAGGTCAAATCATTCATGGGCTTAACTGTAGATTTTTGTATCAACGAAAATGCGAAGTTTATTCTTAGAGGGCTGCGTACTGCTGCCGATTTCGAATTTGAAAGGGGAATTGGGCAGGTAAATAAACTGCTGAAAAATGATATTGAAACAATCTTTATGCTTACTTCTACAGCTCATACTCCAATTAGTTCGTCTATAGTGAGAGATGTGTATAAAAATGGTGGTGATATTTCGACTTTAGTGCCTAAAGAAATAATAAAAGAAATAATTTCTAAAAAATAGAGTTTCTATATTTATGAAGATTTTTAAATTATTATTAATATTACTACTGTTTATCTCTGTTTCTTTTAAAGGAATTGCTAAGTCTAGTGTAGAGTTGAATTTCCCAGGTGCTGAAAATAAGAATGTAACTATTTGGACGTATAAAGACCTGATTTCCATGGAGAGAATAGTGCTTGCCGAAACAGTAGTTGATAAGAATGGCAATTTTTCTTTCGATGTTTATAATTCTACTGTGCAGAAATGCTTTGTGGAAATAAAGTATTTTAGAATTTCTTTTTATGTTGTTCCAAACGAGAAATATAAGATTCAGTTTGATAAAGTAGATTTTAATAATCGTGAGTTTTATCCCAAAACAGTAGTTGGGTATTTGGTTCCAAATTATAGAATTGTAAAGCCTGCACAAGCAGAAATTAATTATGAGCTTGATAGCTTAAATATCTTGTTCGATAACTTTATTGCCGAAAATCATTTAAGATTACGAATGGGTAATAAAAGTTGGAGACTCATTGATACTTTAGAGGCAGAAGTGAATTTGTACATTAGTAAACATCCAAAGCCATTTCTTAAATCTAATGCTGATATCCAATTGGCTCAGTTCCGAATGTTGAGTAACCAATATGGTAGAGATTATATTGTAAAGACATATTTCGACCCTAAGAAAATTGCATACAGCAACAATGCTTATATGAGTTTTTTTAAGTCTTTTTGGATCAATTATATAAGCTCTAGTTTAAAACATAAGCTAACCATACAGCTTGATTCTGTAATTAATTACGAAAAAAGTTACCAAGCGTTATCAGCCCTTTTGGCAAATGATAGTCTGCTGACAAATCCTAGTTTGAGAGAATTGGTAATACTAAGAAATTTGCCCCAGCTATATAATATGGATAAGTACGATAAAGCTGCAATAATTAATATATTGTATGATATTAGTGCCAGTAAATACAGCAAAGAACATCAGCGTATAGCGGTGAATATAAGAGTAATGCTTGAGAGTTTAAAGGCTAATGCTAAAGCTGCAAATTTTGAGTTTATTGATTCTAATTCAGATACTATTAATCTAGAGAAACTTGCTGACAAATATATATATATTCAGCTCTGGACCAATGAGTGTATTGAGTGTTTGTCGGATATGAAATATACAAAAGAACTAGAGGAAAAGTTTGACGATGTTGTTACTTTTGTTCATATTTCGCTAGATAGAAATAATGAGGATATGATGAATTATATTCGAGATAAAGATTATAAATGGCATTTTGTGTTCTTGGAAGATAATTATAGTTTTATTCAGAATTATCAAGTGGGAATTATGCCAAGAGCTATTCTTATTGGCAAAGAAGGGGAAATAGTTAACTGGAATGCCCCACGACCTTCAGAATACTTTGAAGACTATTTTCTTAAATACTTAAATGATAAAAAAGGTAATCTTCAACTTGAAAATCCAAGATATCGTGGTTATAGGAAGAAGAATTAGGACTTTAAGTTTTATACTAATATTTTTTGGAATAAGTAGTATTTCTACTGCTCATCCTCATGTGTTTATCAATGCTTTCTTAAGTATAGATTTTAATGACAGTGGAGTATGTGGAATAGGAGTGAGGTGGGATTTTGATGAAATGTTTACCGAACTTATGCTCGAAGAATATGATGCTGATGCCAATGGAATATTTGATGATAATGAGAAGAAAAGACTTTATAATGAGGCTTTTGTGAATCTTAAAGAATTTGGCTTTTTTACTAAGATTTTTGTTGGAAATAATAGAGTTGAATACAGTAAAACTGAAAACTTTAAGGCTTACATTAAAGATGGGCAGATGATTTATGAGTTTTATATTCCTCTTAGTATTAATATTTCCTCTGATTCTTATAAATTGATTAATATTTGTCCTTATGACGAAACCTATTATATGGATGTGTATTTAGATGAGGAAGAGCCTGTTACTTTTCTAAATAATGATAAGTTTGATTTGAATTATTCGATAGAAGAAGATGAGAATATGGCTTATTATTTTGGTCAAATTTATCCACAAGTTATTCACTTAAAAGCTAAGAAGAAGTGAAGCAGATAAGATTTATCGGATTTGTTTTGATGGTGTTTATGTTTATTAATATTCATCTTAAAGCACAGGTGAATCCTATGTTTAGTCACTCGAAGAGTGATACTGCTAAGCTTGAGAAGAAACATATTAATAAAGAGAGAAATACATTATCTCATTCTAAATCATCGTTTATTAGACTGAAATTTAATAAATTCTTACGAAAGAATACCCATTGGCAAATGCAGCTTCGTAGAACTATAACCAAGAAAGCAAGAAGCATTGCAAAAGAAGGAAATTCAATTGCTTACCTATGGATATTGCTTATTTCATTTCTTTATGGAATTGCACATTCACTTGGCCCTGGACATAATAAAGTTTTAGTTTTCTCATATTTTATGGGAGAGAATGCAAAAGTAAAGCAAGGTTTAAAACTTGGAGTTTTTACGGCATTTATTCATGCACTTTCGGGCTTAATTGTTTCGATGATAATTTTGTATGTGATAAAAGAAAGTACCACAGCAAAGTTTGATGAATCAAATGCTGCTCTTTATATTACCAAATTTAGTTTTGC
>QMPB01000071.1 GCA_003648395.1 Bacteroidota bacterium | reverse complement strand
TAGAGCTAAAAGAATAGGAAGAAAAATAGTTCCTGTTTCACAAGTATATAATAGAAATATTGTTTTTGACCATTATATAAAGCGTAAAACAAAGTTTAGCGAGCTTAAAGAAAGTGTTTTTACGAACTAAGAAATCAATTATATCCTGCTACTTATTACTAAAGCTTGTTTTTATCTATTATTATTGATGTATCGCCTACAGTAATATTTGAAAAGTATCGCATTTTGCGACACCTTTATGATTAACTTCCTCCACATGTTCCAATAGCAATCGAAGTATAGCAGCACAAGGCATATAGCAAAGATAGTAGAACTATGCTTACTAATAGTATTAGCAATAAGTATGATGTGAATTATACTCTGAATTTTGCTGTTTGTTATGAAATACTTATTTGTTCTTGCCCTAAAAGTAAGTTAATAATAATATTGTAAATACATTTTCAGAACAAGACAGGATAATAAAAATAAAAAAAGCCTAACTGACTGAAAGTCAACTAGGCTTAGTACTCGAGGCGGGACTTGAACCCGCACGCCCCAAAGAGCACAGGATTTTAAGTCCGGCGTGTCTACCAATTCCACCACTCGAGCAACTTTTGGTAGTAATTTTTACAAAAAAAGCGGTAAACCGCTTTTTTTGTTTGAGCGAAAGACGGGATTCGAACCCGCGACCCTGACCTTGGCAAGGTCATGCTCTACCAGCTGAGCTACTTTCGCAATTGTGCAAAGAACTTTTATCTCTTTTGCGGTTGCAAATATACATCTCTTTTTAACATAACAAACCCTTATTTTAAAAAAAAATAGTTTTTTTTGAGCAATAATTTTCTTGTTCTTTTTATACCTTATATATCAGGTTTTTATATCAATAATTTTAATAATAGTAATATGGAAAATAAACAATATTGGATAGATAACTATCTACTCATAAGTCATCAATTATAATCATATAAGACTTACAATCATATCTTTATAACTACAAATATTCCATTATCTGTGATTTACTATAATTAGCATGTATTAATTATTAATCTACACTTTATCTGCAACTCACTCACACAACCCAATGTAAAGCTTGTCGTAACTAATAAAAAAAGCTTATAATAGGATTTAATAAAGACTTATAAAAGATTTTCCAATATTGTCAATAATATCACTTGCAATAAGGCTTTCAAAACCATTTTCGATGGCTGAAATATCTCCTGCCAAACCATGAATATATACTCCAAGTATAGCAGCTGTTTGTGGATCATATGATTGTGCCAACAACGATAGAATAATTCCCGTTAGTACATCGCCACTACCAGCTGTTGCCATACCTGGGTTACCAGTAGAATTATAAAAATGTTTGCCATCGGGAGTTGTAATACTTGTATTAGCACCTTTAAGCACAATAATTACTTTATGCTTTATACTAAACTGCTTTTGTAATTCAATGCGCTCTTCTGAGTTATTTGACTTTCCTGTCAATCTTTCAAATTCTTTAGGATGAGGTGTTAGAATACTTCCTGCTTTTAAAAACGAAAGCCATGTTTTATTTTCCGACAAAATATTTAAAGCATCTGCATCAAAAACCATTGGAGTATTTGCATTTTGTATAAGTATTTTAAGAGCTCTATAACTTTCCTTATTCAAGCCCAAACCAGGTCCAACACCAATTGCATTATAATTAAATAATAAATCAATGCCTGAAAAATAATATGCATTCTTATCAATACTAAGCATTGTTTCGGGGCTAGAAATCTGTAATATATCAACAGCACTTTTTGGAATATGAGTAGTTAATAAACCTAAGCCTGTGCGCATAGCCGCTTTAGAAGCCATAACAGCAGCCCCCATTTTAGAACTACTGCCAGCTATAAGTAAAGCATGACCATAGTTTCCTTTATGAGAGAACTTATGTCGAGGTTTAAGCATTTGCACCACATCCTTTCTTTCAATAAAATAAGCCTCTGCAGGCACCATTTGCTGATACATTTCTGAAATACCAATATCAATATGATGCCAAACACCTATATATTTTGAAGCTTCAGCAAGGAAAAAAACTTGCTTTGGAAAAGCTATACTAAGAGTATTATTAGCATGAATAATTTTAGGGACTTTGGTATCAAATAGCTTATCGCCCATTAATCCAGATGGAATATCAATGCTAATAACCTGATTATCTAATGAGTTTATGTAATCGATAATAATTCCCACAAAACCATTAATCTCTCTACTTAAGCCTGATCCAAATATTGCATCAATAATTATTTCATTATTCTCAATATTAAAACTGTTATCGGCATTACTTACAGTTTTTATTTCTCCTTTAAATTTATTTAAATTTTCCTGAAAATCAACAGAGTAGCTCTTGGTATATTCCACAATAAGTACACGCACATTATGCTCTTTTTCCTTTAGCAAACGGGCAATTGCAATTCCATCACCACCATTATTACCCGGCCCTACAAAAATTACGAAGTCTTGTTTCTGTATATACTTCTCAAGAATCCATTTTACACAATTTTGCGATGCTCTTTCCATCAAATCAATGGAAGCAATAGGTTCATTAGAAATTGTAAATTGATCTCCTTTTCTTATATTATCAATACTTAATATCTTCATCTACTATTATGGTTTAAGATTATTCCAAAAGTAATAAAATATAATTTCACATTTATTAATATCACAAATAAAAAAAATAACGTACTTTTGACAGCAGAAATACTTCAGCACATTATATTGAATATTACAAAGAAGAAAATAAACAAGCCTGTAAATAAAAGGCAAAAAACGATCAAAATATTATGGGATTATTAACAGGAAAAACTGCCCTAATTACTGGTGCAGCACGTGGAATTGGTAAAGCGATTGCAATTTCTTTTGCAAAAGAAGGAGCAAATGTAGCTTTCACAGATTTAAATTTGGATGAAAACACTGCCGCTACTGAGGCTGAGATTATAAAATTGGGAGTAAAAGGAAAAGCTTATGCATCCAATGCAGCAAAATTTGACGATGCTGATCAATTAATAAAAGATGTAAAGATTGACTTTGACCGTATCGATATTTTAGTAAATAACGCTGGTATAACAAAAGACAACTTACTTATGCGTATGCCCGAGGCAGATTGGGATGCTGTAATTGCAGTAAATCTAAAATCTATCTTTAATATGACAAAAGCTGTTCAGTCAGTAATGCTTAAGCAACGTTCTGGTTCTATAATTAATATGAGCTCGGTAGTTGGCTTATCAGGCAATGCTGGACAATCAAATTATTCTGCTTCAAAAGCTGGTTTAATTGGATTTACAAAATCAATAGCTCAGGAATTAGGTTCTAGAAGCATAAGAGTAAATGCTATTGCTCCAGGATTTATTGCTACAGCAATGACCGATAAGCTTCCTGAAGATGTTCGTAAGGAATGGGTAAAAACAATTCCATTACGTAGAGAAGGACAAGCTGAAGATGTAGCTAATACATGTATCTACTTAGCTTCTGATTTATCAAGCTATGTTACAGGGCAAGTAATTAGTGTTTGTGGCGGAATGCACACTTAGAATTAAATGTAAAGAGTTGAAGGGAAATAGAGAAGGGAGAAGTAAAAAAGTTAAGAAAAGGATAAATCCCAATTCTTAGTTTTTTTTACTTCTCCCTTCACCTTTCTCTATTATAAACTTATTTACTTCTCCCTTTACCTTTCTCTATTCTCCTTTATGTTACTTAACCTCTTTTACATCAAGAGCATCACGTAAGCCATTACCTACAATCATAAAAGCTAATACCATAAACATGATTGCAATTCCAGGGAGAATAGCCAGATATGCATAATCAAGAATTATATAACCATAATGTTCTTTTATCATAATTCCCCAAGAGGGCGTTGGTGGCTGTACTCCTATTCCAAGGAAACTTAATCCTGCTTCTATAAGTATTGCTGAGGCAAAATTTGCTGCCGAAATAACAATCAAGGGGCTCATTACATTTGGGAGAATATGCTGAAAAATTATTCTAAAATCTGTATAACCCAAAGCAACACCAGCTTCAACAAACTCCTGCTGACGAATACTCATAACCTGACCACGGACAACACGAGCAACCTCCACCCACATTGTTAAACCTACCGCTATAAATACTTGCCAATAACCTTTTCCAAGTGCCATAGTTATTGCTATTACCAATAGTAATGTAGGAATGGACCACACCACATTAATAAACCATACAATAATATTATCGAGCCAGCCACCAAAGTATGCAGCAGTTGCTCCCAAGAAAATTCCAACAATCAGAGAAATAAGTACTGCAATAAATCCAACACTTAAACTCACCCTACTACCAATAATTAATTGACTTAAATAGTCTCTACCAAATCTATCAGTACCAAGAAAATATTTGTGACTTTCAATATTATTCTTAGCAATACTTATAATATCTGACCTAGATATTTCAATTGTGGAACCATCACTTTTACTAATCTTATAAATGGAATTTTTACTTTTAACAACAGGAATTTCTTTATTAAGAGAAAAGGCAATATCTGTAATATCGTAAGTGCTTTTCAATCCATCATTAGGTTGCATTCCGGTATAACTCTCTATAAGAACTTTATCACCAACAATTTCAAAACTATAAATAGGAATACTCTCATCGGTTTTATTGGCTCCAAAAAGCATCTTTAAAATAATATTTGGTTGCTCTATTTCTCTATTAAGCTCTCTATGCAAAATCGTAACCATAAAACCTGGTTTTTTAGTAGCAAGCTCAAGTTGTTGATCATTGGCAAAAGGCGTTTGGTCAGGAATTATTAGGTAGCCCAAAATAGAAACTACCACAGCAAGTACTATATAAGTAAATGCCGCCATAGCAAGCTTATTCTTCCTAAATCTCGCCAAAGCAAGAGCAGATAATGAACCCGAGGATTCGTATTTTTTCTTTCTAAATATGTTCATAAAAATAAAATACAGTATTGCTTTGCAATAAAAATACTATCGCAAATGTACGTTAATTTTTTACCCTTAATAATTATTAAATCTCAAAATAAATCCGTGAGTTTATCAAATATAAATCCTATGCTATCTTATTTCAATAATCGGAATCAACCAATTTTTCTGCCGATAGTTTTATCATTTTATAGACCTCTTCGAAACCCTCATCTCCACCATAATATGGATCAGGAACAGAAATATCCTGCCCAGGCATTGATAATTCCATAAAAAGCACAACTTTATCTCGCTCCTTTTTATTTCTTGCTTGCGCAACAATATCAAGATAGTTTTGCTTATCCATAGCAAAAATCATATCATACTCACTAAAATGAGCAGGAACAAACTTCTGTGCCCTTTCATTAGAGATATCAATATCGTGTTTACGTAATTCTACTTGTGCACGACTATCAGCACCCTCACCTATATGATAAGCGGCAGTTCCTGCAGAATCAATTTGTATATTTATACCACGATTGCTAAATTCTCGTGCAACAATACCTTCAGCCATTGGCGAACGACAAATATTACCAAGACAAACCATTAAATACTTTTGCATCCTTATAATTTATAATTAAGTAACAAATTTACATTTATTTTTCACTATAAAAATTACTGTTAATAAAAAAACTAATATTAATAAATATATAACATTGATTATTAGTATCTTTATTGTGAACTTTTAAAAGGCTGTATTATGGATTTTGTTAGCGGAATAAACAGAGATCAGATTGTTATGGTTGATTTTGAAGCCAAGGTAGAGACTGGCTCTTGGGCAAGAAAAATAGATTTATTAGTAGAAGCACTTCCCATTTCCGAATTGGGATTTAATAATAGTATAAATAAGAAAGGTCGTCCACGCTACCGCAGTCAAGATATGCTTAAGTTAGTTTTATATGGTTATCGAAAAAAGATATTTTCCAACAAGCAACTTGAAGAAGCTTGCAGAATAAATATTGAAGTCATTTGGCTCTTACGAGGCTTACGTCCCTCTATCAGTAAAATATCCTCTTTCAAAAGAAATAATTGTAAAGAAATCACAAGGATTAATCTTTTTTTTCTAAGGTTAATAAAGGAAATGAACCTAGTTGATGGTAAAATAATAGACACTGACTCTTTTAAAAGTAGAGTTAGTCTTAATTATAAAAAATAATATAAAGAACAAAGCTGCAATTAATCTTTATATTCCGAAACTAATAATAAAACATAGGACTCCCAATTATACTGGGTGTGGGTCAAACCAACAAAGATAAATTCTTTCTAATTCAAATATTCTTCGTTAAAAATTGTTTCCGTAGCTACCGGCAAGCTAAGCACAAATGACTATGCAAAAGAATTTTTGCCTAGAGCATGTGAAATATATTCCAATTTATTTATCAGCAAGTTTGAATCACAATTGGTATTAGTAAAAAGCCTACAAACAAGCAGTAGTTTTTCATAACTTTGCCAACCGAAATTATTATAGAATTATTATGGCACAACAACCAAGCATACCAAAAGGAACAAGAGACTTTTCGCCTCAAGAAATGGCAAAAAGAAATTATATATTCGATACCATAAAAGATGTTTTTAAACTATTTGGCTTTTCTCAAATAGAAACCCCTGCCATGGAAAACCTATCATCATTAATGGGTAAATATGGCGAAGAGGGCGATAAACTTCTATTTAAAGTATTGAATTCTGGCGATTATCTTAAGAAGGTAAGTGCAGAAGAGCTATCTGCTGCAGATAGTGGGAATATGGTTAGCAAGATATCAGAAAAAGGACTCCGCTACGACCTTACTGTACCCTTTGCGCGTTATGTTGTACAGCACCGTAACGATATACAATTTCCTTTCAAAAGATATCAGATTCAACCAGTTTGGAGAGCCGACAGACCACAGAAAGGTCGCTATCGCGAGTTCTTTCAATGCGATGCCGATGTAGTTGGTAGCAACTCATTAATGAATGAGGTAGAAATCATTCAAATGCTAGACAAAGTCTTTACCAAACTAGACATCAACGTTATAATAAAAATTAATAACCGAAAGATTCTTGCAGGCATAGCTGAGAGTATTGGTTATCCAGAAAAACTTATTGATATAACTGTGGCAATGGATAAGATTGATAAAATTGGGCCTGACGCAGTATATGACGAATTACGCACCAAAGGCATTGACAATGATGCAATTCAAATGCTTGAGCCTTTTATGAATTTGCAAGGCAATGATACCAATCAAAAGATGAATTGTCTTCGTGAGTTTATTGGCGAATCTGCAATTGGGAATAAAGGCATGCTAGAGGTAGAGGAAGTTTTTGATAGATTAAAAGCTTTTGATATAAAAAATGAGGTTGAGCTAGATTTAACTCTTGCACGTGGGCTTAGTTATTATACTGGGGCAATTTTTGAAGTTATTTCAAAAGACATAAAATTCGGTAGCATTAGTGGTGGTGGTCGGTATGACGATCTTACTGGTGTATTTGGATTGAAAGATGTTAGCGGCGTAGGCATAAGCTTTGGTGCCGATAGAATTTATGACGTACTTACTGAACTTGATAAATTTCCTAAAACTTCGCTAACGGGCACAGAAGTTCTTATAATAAACTTTGGCGAGAAAGAGGAAAGCAAAGCCATACAAATTCTTTCTAAACTTCGTGATGCAGGAATTCATTCAGAACTTTTTCCTGAGACCGCAAAAATGAAAAAACAAATGAAATATGCCAATCATAATAATATACAATATGTAATACTTGCTGGCGAAGATGAATTAGAAAGCGGGAAACTTGGCCTAAAAGTAATGGAAACTGGCGAACAAGAAAACCTCAATATAGATGATATTATTAAGAAACTTCAAAAGTAATAATAATTAACCATAATATATTTAATCCATAATTGCCTTAGCTATAGTTCACATTTTGCTATAATTCACCTTTTGCTAAATAGCGAATGATCCATATTTTATCTGCATTAAATCTTTTTACTCTGTCGTAATCTACTATTTAAATAAAGTTATTTAGCTATCAAAAAAATATCTATATTTGTAGCTACTCAACTAACACTTATGATTATGAAACAAAAAATACGCTTATTATCAGTTTTTGTTATTACTTTATTACTCGTTGCTACTGCATGTCAGAAGGACGATTATATAGAACCAGAAAAGCAGATTACATCTATTAACACAAAAATCCTTCGCATTATTGATAATCAAAAAGGAGGTATTAATATCTTTATTAGCGTTACCGATCAAAAAGGAAATGCTATAAAAAATCTTACAAATCATAATTTTGAATTTGCTATGGTTAATGGAGACGAAGTAATTCCTATAACTCCAAATGGTGCTCCAACCCTTCCATCATTAATTATTTCAGCCTTAACAATGGATTATAGTGGCAGTATGTATGTTGATTCAACTTCGGTACCTGCTATGGAGAATGCTCTTATTTCATTTATAAATGCGAAAAACGCACTTGATCAAGTTGAAATTATAAAGTTTAGTGATACAGTAGAAGTAACCACTGCATTAACCACAAATACTACAACTCTAATATCTGGTGTTAACTCAACTTTTGGCCCTCATGGCGCTACGGCGTTCTATAGAGCGGTAATGCAAGGTCAAGATGATGTATGGGCATTAGCTCAGAACAATCCAACATATTTACCTTCAGTTATTGGTTTTACAGATGGAGTAAATAATTTACAACCATATACAATGGATAGTTTATTATACAAATCTCTTTTCTGGCAAATCCCTGTTTATACAGTAGGATATGGCGTACAACCCGATACGGTTTCTTTAAAGGTAATTGCTGATAGTACTGGCGGTGCTTTTGCTTGGAATCCTAGCGCAGCAGGCTTATCTACATTATACCAAATAGTTAATGGGCAACTATCTAATTCTGTAATAATACCTTTACCTTCGCCAATAAGCAAAGGAAGAGTAACCTATAGAGTAACGGCAACTTATGCCTGTCCTGATGGTATATTTAGAGATACTGATGAAAAATATTTTTACTATTAGGAAAACTTATTAGTTTAAAAAAGCTCGAAAGAATTAGTTTCTTTTGAACTTTTTTGTAATTTTATAGACTAATTATTTCTATTTATGAGATTACTTAATACCCTAAAATTATACATATTAGTTGCAATAATAGTTTATTCTATTCAATCTTGCATTACTACATCGAGTTTTGAAACAGGAAAATCTTTAGGCGAAGGTGTCCTACAAACAAACATTGCTTTTGGTTATGCTATCCCAAAACTACCTGTCGATAAAGGTATATTACATAGGCAAAATAGCCCCATTTTAAATATTAATACAACATGGGGTGTTTCTAAAAGATTAGATATTGGACTTGGTTTTGCATCAAACCCCGACTATTACATAAAGGCTAAATATATGATTACTAATCCTGAGTCTATTATTTCGGCAAGTATTGGCTCTTCATTTTTTATATCACCAAACTCCCCTGAACATCTAAACAGTAGGTTAAACACAGCCTTATATACCTCATACCACGGACTTGATAATATCATTATGTTCATGAATCCTGAATTAGTCATTTATAATTACAATCAATTTGGTGGGGCTATAAGTCTTGGCATCCTTTTTAATGGCCTCTTATTCTGCAATAGTGACAATTTCGATATTGGTTTCGAGATATTCAATTTCAACGCAGCAAACTATCAGCAACAAACTTATTCTATTGGAATACGCTTACGTAACTAATAAAAAAGCCCGAAAGAAATAATTTTCTCTCGGGCTTTTTTAATTAATTTGCTTAGCTTCTCTAAAAATCCAAAGTTACCTGCAGTGGATCCTCATCATCCATACTAACACTATCTGATTTCTTCTTCTCTATCTTTTTCACAGGTGCTAATTTCTTTTTCTTCTTTTTAGTTAACTCAGGCACAACCTCTTCTTCCAAGGCATCCAATGATTTTACCTCAGGTAAATCCTCTTCCTTTACAACTTTTGCTGTAGCTTCTGTACTTATTTTACTTTCTACTTTAGCCTTATCAATCTCTACCATTTCAACATCAGTTTCAATAGTTTCTACTTTCTCTTCAATCTCTGGAAGAATTATATTAATCTTTTTTACACCATAAGTTGTAATCCGTTTACCTTTAGCTTTATAACTCTTCCTATCGATGAAATCAATAGCATCTACCAAATCCATTTCACGATTGCGAGGTGCGTCACCAGCCTTATAAATAATTTCGAAGGATGGTTTTGGATTATCAGTAATATGAATGAGTTTAGATTTTCGATGCTCCGTAATAAATGCTGCTGGAATTTCGGTAGCAACAAAAGTAAAACGTTTGATATAATAAAACTTAGACTCCCCTTCGTAATATACAGCAGTCCAAATTTTTGATTCATCAAGCTTATGCAAGCTTTTCAAATCATCAGGGAAATGAGTAGAGAAATCATAGCTTGTAGTTTTAAACTCCCCAGACTCCATAATATTAAGAACCAAATCATCAGGTCCAAAAGCACCCAAAAGCTCCCCTCTTTCATCAGTATTAAACCTACGCACTGTAGAATCAAAATAAACACTGATAGCAGCCAAAGTAGAAACACCATCCTCTTTAAGAGTAATAGAACTCACAATATTTTTGGTAAGAGTATTACCATGTGCTAGGCGACCTTTAATTGCCAATTCAGAGAAATCATAATCAAAGTGCAATTTTTTAAGCTTAGGACGGCGGCGAAGTTTAACTTTCACTATTTCAGCTTCTCCATTATGGTTAGCAGAGAAATAAAGCACCTTAGAACCTTCCTTCCCTTTTGTAAGATCATATACCTTATTTCGATTAACAGATTTCACATGAAAACGCTTGGCATAGCTTTTTCCCATTTTACCATCGCTATAAATCATATTATAGACAGTACGTTCATCATTCTTTTTAAGCACACTAACATAGATAATATCCTTACCAACAAAGACTTTATCTTCAGCTTTTATCACTGTAAATGTTCCATTACTACGAAATGCAATTATATCATCAATATCAGAGCAATCAGTAACATACTCGTCTCTTTTCAGACCAGTACCAACAAAACCCTCTTCACGATTTACATAAAGTTTAGCATTATCAACAGCCACTGCAGCTGCATTTATGCTATCAAAACTAGCAAGTTCGGTTTTACGCTCACGACCTTTACCATATTTATGTTTTATGCGTTTAAAATAAGCAATCGTATAATCAACAATATTAGCCAAATGATGATTCACTTCTTCAATCTCTTCCTCCAGAGCCTTTATTATTTCATCTGCCTTAAACTCATTATATTTAGATATTCTCTTAATACGAATTTCTGTTAGTCTCTCGATATCTTCGCGAACAACTTCTCTATTTAAGTTCTTCTTATAAGGGTCTAATGCCTTATCAATATTATCTATAGCTTCCTCAAAACTCTCTGCTTCTTCAATTTGACGATAAAGTCTTTCGCGAATAAATATTTTTTCTAATGAAGAGAAATGCCATTTTTCCAATAGCTCATTCTTACGAATTTGAAGCTCTAACTCTAGCAAGCCTAATGTTTGATCTGTAGATCTAATAAGTATCTCTTTCATTCCTATAAACACAGGCTTATCATTAGAGATTACAGTACAGTTGGGAGCTATGGAATCCTCACAAAGTGTAAATGCAAATAAAGCATCAATAGTTTGATCAGGAGATACTCTTGGCCCTAGGTGAATAATAATTTCCACATTTTCAGCAGTATTATCTTCAATCTTCTTAATCTTAATTTTGCCTTTTTCATTAGCAGAAACTATGGATTCGATAAGACGGCCAGTATCCGTGCCAAATGGAACTTCTGTAATAATAAGACTTTTAGTATCGCGCTTGCTAATACGAGCTCTAACGCGAACTCTACCACCACGCAAGCCATCATTATATTTGCTGACATCAGCAATACCACCTGTAATAAAATCAGGATATATTTGGAATGAGCGTCCCTTAAGATGCTTTATGGATGCATCAATAAGTTCATTAAAGTTATGAGGAAGGATTTTTGAAGCCAAGCCAACAGCAATACCCTCTACTCCCATCATAAGAGTCATTGGAAATTTTACTGGAAGAAATTCCGGCTCACGGTTTCTACCATCGTAAGACATTTCCCATTTTGTAGTTTTAGGATTAAAAACTACTTCAAGAGCAAATTTACTTAATCGGGCTTCGATATAACGCGGCGCTGCAGCAGAATCTCCAGTAAGAATATTTCCCCAGTTACCCTGAGTTTCTACTAGCAAGTCCTTTTGACCCATTTGAACCAAAGCACCACCAATTGAGGAATCGCCATGGGGGTGATATTTCATAGTATTACCAATAACATTGGCTACCTTATTGAATCTACCATCATCAAGCTCACGCATAGAGTGCAAAATACGACGCTGAACAGGTTTAAAACCATCTCGCACATCTGGAACTGCACGTTCTAGAATTACATAAGATGCATAATCTAAAAACCAATCTTCATACAAGCCAGTTAGAGTAGTCGTAGTTGCAATTGCATTATCTATTTTATCAGTTGCTGCAGCTACTTCCTTTTTTTTATTTTGTTCCTCTTCGTGAGTTGTAATATCCTCTTCCATAGTAATAATTCTATTTGCTAAACCTTAACAAAAGTAATTCAAATATTAAAAACATTAATGCTAAAATTATAAATAGTTTCCACAATTTTATACCATTATTAATATCATCAATTTGCTCAATAATATTACTTTTTACAACATCCATAATTCTTACATTATCAAGCTTCAATTCCAATAACTTAGTCTCTATTTCGTCAATTTTATAATAATCTAAAAACGATTCTGTTCTATTATAATTAAAACTATATACTGCTTTTTGTATCCCATTTTCCAAGAAACGATATGAGCCTACATCATTAGGGTTTTGTTCAAAGCTTA
>QMPB01000070.1 GCA_003648395.1 Bacteroidota bacterium | reverse complement strand
GTAGGCAGGTATCACCGAATTAATAAATTTTAAACATATGAAAACATTTTTAGCATTTGTAAGTAAGGAGTTTAAGCATATTTTTAGGGATAAACGTACTCTAATTATATTATTTGGAATGCCAATAGTATTGGTAGTATTATTTGGGTTTGCAATTACTACAGAAATAAATAATGCTAAAATCCAAGTTGTAGATTTGGCTAATGATGTATATTCTACAAAACTTATTAATAAAATTAAAGCTTCTGGTTATTTTTCTGTTCAAGAAAACACTAAGAATATTAATGATATTGAAAGAATTTTTCAGGATGGTAAAGTGAAGCTCGCTGTTGTAATTCCACAGAATTTTAGCAAGGATTTAACAAATACTAATTATGCACAAATTCAGATAATTACAGATGCTACTGATCCCAATACATCAAATATTATTACGAGCTATCTTTCTGCAGTTTTTAAACAATTTGAGATGGAAGAAGGATATACATTAAGTACTAATCTGGAAATAAATACCCGAATGAAGTATAACCCTTTGAATAAGAGTGTTTATATGTTTGTGCCAGGGGTTATGACTATTATATTAATGCTTGTATCAGCAATGATGACTTCGATTACTGTTGCTCGTGAAAAAGAGTTGGGAACAATGGAAATCCTACTTGTTTCACCTTTAAAACCAAGTATAATTATCCTTGGAAAAATAGTTCCTTATCTAGTGCTTTCTCTTATAAATGCAATGACAATTTTGCTCTTAGGATTATTTGTATTTGATATGCCTATGCTTGGTAGTTATTTAGTGCTATTCACCGAAATATTTATTTTTGTACTAGCATCACTAATTCTAGGATTATTAATATCTACTGTTTCCAATTCTCAGCAAACAGCTATGCTACTGTCTTTAATGGGCTTAATGCTACCAACAATTCTACTATCGGGTTTTATATTTCCCATATCAAGTATGCCAAAGATTCTGCAATATACTAGTGATATTATTCCAGCAAAATGGTTTATTATTATTATAAAATCGGTTATGCTCAAAGGTGTAGGAATTACTTATATTTGGAAAGAAACATTAATATTAATAGGGATTGCAATTTTCTTATTAGTATTGACAATTAAGAAATTTAAGGTAAGATTAGAGTAGGGTATGGAGGAGTGAGTAGATTTAAGATTAACGATTTAAGAGGTTTTCGTTTAATAGAGAACTATATATTGAGTATCAAAAAATGTACTACCAACTGAAGACCGATACCAAGAGACTGCCAACTGCCGACTGAAGACTGCCGACTATAAACCGATCATAAGATTTAAAATATGAATAAAATATTAGTAATAGTACGTAAAGAATTCAGGCAGATTTTTAGGAACAAAATGATGAAACCTATCTTATTTGTAATGCCTATTGTTCAACTTGCAGTATTAGCATATACAGCAGATTTTACGGTAAAGAATATAAATATATTTATTCAGGATCAGGATAAATCTACTATCTCTCAAGGATTAATTAATAAAATTGATGCATCTGATAACTTTGTGTTAACTCAGGTTTCGTATTCCGATTTTGATGGAATTGAAGCTATGCAATCCAATAATGTGGATGTGATTTTAAGTATTCCACAAAATTTTTCTAAAGATATGAATACTAATTCTCACACAATAGTTTCAATTACAGCAGATGCAATAAATGGTACTAAAGCAGGAATTAGTATTAACTATTTGCAAAATATTATTTCTGATTATATGAAGGAGTATGCTGCTCAAAAGGGCATGGTCAATACCAAAGCTGGGATTGAAATTGTTAAAAGAGACTGGTTTAACCCAATGCTAAACTATAAATACTTTATGGTGCCAGGTATTCTTGTGCTTTTGGTAACTATGATTGCTCTTTTCTTATCAGGAATGAATATTGTCCGTGAGAAGGAAATTGGAACTATAGAGCAGCTAAATGTTACTCCTATTAAGAAATACCAATTTATAATAGGGAAATTATTACCATTTTTAATTATAGGTTTAATAGAGTTTACTATAGGAATTGGCGTTGCATTATTATGGTTTAAAGTTCCTTTTGTAGGTAGTGTTTTGCTTATGTATTTATTTACAACAGTGTATTTAGTTCTTATTCTGGGAATGGGAATGTTAATCTCCACAATAACTGATACTCAACAACAAGCATTGTTTTTATCATGGTTTTTTTCGGTAATATTTATACTTATGTCGGGCTTATTTACTCCAGTAGAAAGTATGCCAATATGGGCTCAAAAGATTACTCTTTTTAATCCAATAATGTATTATACTGAAGTTATAAGGCTTGTAATGCTAAAAGGCAGCACGTTTTCTAGTATCTCTTTCCACTTTATAGTAATAAGTAGCTCGGCAGTTGTAATAAATATCCTTGCAATGCTTAATTATAGAAAAACCACATAATAAATCATTTACCTAATGTGGTGAAATTAATTTACTTCTGCTTTTTATAAATCCTCCTTAACCATACTGGTAATACAATACTGCCAATTAGTAAGTAAGAGTAATAACTGAGTAATCTCCAGCCAAGTGCAATTTCATTGGAATATGGGTTCATAAACTCGCTTAAGAATTTTGGCAGCATAAATTCTGCAACGCCACTGCCGCCTGGGGTCGGGCTTATTAGTAATATCACCCACATTATAAGTTGTCTTGCAAATATTAGTATTTGATCGCCATGTCCAATTAAAACAAGGATAAGAGCATTAATTACAGCAAAACGTGCCATCCATGATATTAGAGTTGCCCCAAATGCTTTTGCCCAAAAGCTAATACTTTTGTGCTTCATTTCTTTGGAAGTAATTATTATATCATCACCGACCTTGTCAATAGATTCTATCCATCGCCTCAATATTGGTAATGAGAATACTGTGTGTAGGATGTTTTTGAAAAATTTTGGATGAAAGAATACGGCAAAAGTTATTATTGTAGTAAGTAGGAGTATAAATCCATAGCCAATAAAGAATATTGTTTTGGTGGGAAATGTTCCAAAGTTAAAGAGTTTGAATTCGGTATTAATAAACAGTTCGGAAGACCCTATAAATAAAAAAACTATTGGAACCATTATGATATAGAAAAGCTCATCTAATAATGCTGTTATCATTACTATTGCAGTGGATTTCCCTACATTTTTTATCTCTTTGTTCACTATGAAAAGTGCTACTGCCGAGCCGCCAACAACCGATGGCGTAAGGGCAGATGCAAATTCCCAAAGCATTATTACTTGAAAGCTCTTTTTCCAATTAATAGCGCCATCGGTCATTAGTCGAATACGGTACATATAGGCAATATCGCGTATAGCCTCTAGTATAATTGCAAGCAATAGAAACATAATTGCCGTAAAGCCCCATTGAATACCTTCGTAACTTTGTTGCGAAAAATCTCCAATAATAAGGTAGGCACTTACAGATATTCCTAGTATCACTGCTAGGATTATCTTCCAACTAGAAAAAGCATCTAATATTTGCTTTGGTTTGGCGACCATTTGAGTTATTGATATTTAAAAAACTACATCTTTTATATTATACAAAAGTAATGAATTACTTGTAGAAGGATACAAAAAAAGCCCATTGAATTTCTTCAATGGGCTTTAGTATTATCTTAAAGAATGATTGTTTAGTAAACAATCATTTTCTTAGTTACACTGTTGTTATCAGCTGTAAGAGTATAATAATATACACCAGCTTGTAAGTCAGAACCATCAATGCTAATAGCGTGAGCGCCAGCAGACATTGTTCCTTGATTTATTGCTATAACTTGAGCACCAGCTACATTATAAACAATAACGCTAACGTTAGATGCTTTGTCTAGGTTATACTCAATAGTTGTAGTACCATTAAATGGGTTTGGACGGTTTTGAGAAACTGTTAACTCATTGTTTGTAGCATTATCGATTGATACATTATTAGTTGTATAATGAAAGTAGAAATCAAAGTACTCATATGGGAAATCATCATTTGTACCACTTGACATATATAAGTAGAAAGGCATTTGGCCTGTACTTGCACTTGTTACATTAGCAAACTGACGAGAGAAGAAGAAAGAACAACTATTCTCACCGTAATACATTTGAGCATTTAGAGGGTCTAACTTATAAGTTAAAATTCTAAAACCATTCAATATAGGGTTAACTGCACCAAATAAAGTATCTACAAATTCAGTATATGTAGAACCAGAAGCGAAAGTCATTGTTACTTTAGGAAGCTCATTAGCATTCCAGCTATCAGTAATATCTGTTGGAAGTTGGAAGCTTGTATAGAAATACATTGTTTCACCATTAACTACTGTATCGCGGCTACCCATTGAATCATCAAGAGGATACTTAATTGTTGTAACAACATTTGCATTTGCTGAACCAGCAGCTGTAGCATACCATTTGTTTACATCATGGTAAATCCAAGGTAAAGCTGTAATTGTTTGACTTCCATAAGGAATGTCTTGGAAAGTTGCAGTATTCTTTTGAATTTGAATAATTAGTGTATCAACTACAGAAGCTGCACTAACTCTAGAATATATACAAGTAAAAGCTATAGAGTCAAAAGTAAAAGTAGTATACTCATTAAATTCATCATCAGTTCCTTCATTCATATAATCGAACATCTCATTAGTTGGATCAGTAACGTTTGCAGCAGCAAGCCACCATACAGGCTCTAGAGACCCATCACTATACAAAATGTTTACTGATGTATCTTTAAATATATAAAATGAACTATAATCCATATCATCTAATGTAATAGCATTCAAATCAGCAATACCAGCGGCATGATTAAACCAACCCATTGCACTACCTTTTGTAGTATTAATAGATGCTTTCTTAGAAATAGGACTTCCATAGAAAGTTTCAGTGTCAAGTTGCTTTGGTGCTTTTAAAACGCCATTAAAACTTGAGCTTTGAGCACTTGCAAAAGTAATACTCATTGCAAGAACTAATGTTAAGTAAATGTTTTTCATAAAATAAATTTAATTGTTTAAAATTCTAATTTTCAATAATTATTGTAAATATATTAATGTGTGTTTTACAGCCGCAAATGTAGTAAAAAAAATTTAATGAGTAGTTGTTAATAGAGAAGTACTTTATCTATGACTTTTCATTAAAATACTAATTATAACTGTTTGTAAATTAGTCTCTTTACTTAATATCTGTAAATGAATAAAGTGTTCAAATCCTATTAAACTATTTTTACTACATAAGACAGTTGCAATAGTCTTTACATATAACTTTCTATTGGTTCACAGTTACAACTTAAGTTTCTATCACCATAGCCATCGTCAATTTTTGAAACCATTGGCCAGTACTTATCAATTTTTACATGGTAAGTTGGGAAAGCTGCAGCTTCTCTACTGTATGGGCGTGTCCACTCTTCTATAGTTACAACTTCCATTGTATGAGGTGCGTTAGTGATAATATTATTACCTTTTTCTGCTTTATTTTCTTCAACTTCACGTATTTCAGCTCTAATAAGACTCATTGCTTCAATAAATCTATTGATTTCGTATAGAGGCTCACTTTCAGTAGGTTCAACCATCAGTGTACCATGTACTGGGAATGCTACTGTTGGAGCATGAAAACCATAATCCATAAGGCGCTTTGCAATATCTCCCACAGGAATTCCTGCCGACATCATAAATTCGTTGCAATCAATAATTAGCTCATGGCCTACATGACCATTTTTTCCAGAGTATAAAATTTTATAGTCTTTAGAAAGTTTAGCTTTCATATAGTTAGCATTAAGAATAGCTATTGAAGTAGCTTCCTTTAAACCATCAACGCCCATCATTTTAATATACCCATAAGATATTGGTAATACCAAAGCGCTTCCAAATGGTGCTCCAGATACTGCTCCAATAGCTTGCTCGCCACCAGTTTTTACAATAGGGTGAGTTGGTAGGAATGGAGTTAGGTGTTTTGCTACACCAATAGGTCCAACTCCAGGGCCACCGCCACCATGTGGTATTGCGAAAGTTTTGTGTAGGTTAAGGTGACAAACATCAGCGCCCATAAATCCAGGATTTGTATATCCTACCTGAGCATTCATATTAGCACCATCCATATATACTTGTGCTCCATGGCTATGCATTAAATCAATTATTTCAATAATAGCTTCTTCAAATACTCCATGAGTAGATGGGTAGGTAATCATTAAAGCACCAAGATTATTGCTATGAGTTTCAGCTTGTAATTTTAGATCTTCTAAATCAACCTCGCCATTAGCTGTAGACTTTACTACTATAATATCCATGCCAGCCATTACTGCTGAGGCAGGGTTTGTGCCATGAGCCGAAGCTGGAATTAAACAGATATTTCTATGACCTTCACCTCTGCTTTTGTGATATGCCATTATAACACTTAAGCCAGTGTATTCGCCAGCTGCACCAGAGTTTGCTTGTAAAGAAACATCATCAAAACCAGTTATAATAGATAAATCTTTGCGCAAATCATCAATCATTTCGAAAAAACCTAAGGCTTGCTCACGAGGAACAAATGGGTGAATATTGCCAAACTCAGGCCACGAAATAGGAATCATTTCTGTTGCAGCATTAAGTTTCATAGTGCACGATCCTAATGGAATCATTCCTCTGTTTAATGCAAAATCTTTTATCTCTAATCGTTTAATATAACGCATCATTTCTGTTTCAGAATGATAAGTGTTAAATACCGATTGTTGTAAATACTCTGTTCTACGTATAAACATATTGTCAAATGAAGTTGCATTTGTAGAATATGTTTTTCCTTCTTTAGAAAATTCTTTTCCTGCTACTTCGGCAAGTATGCAAATAATCTTATTTAGGTCATCATTTGTTTTTGCTTCGTCAATGCTTATTCCAATATGATTCTCGTCAAAATAACGAAAATTTATTTCATTAGCTTTTGTAAGTTCTTGAATTTCATAAATATCTACATTCTCAGGAATTTGAATATATAGAGTATCAAAGAAGCTTCCATTTAATTGCTTATAACCCAATTGATCCAATTCAAAAGCAACATAATTTGCCATATCGTGAATATCTTGAGCTATTTCTTTAAGACCTTTTGGGCCATGATATACAGCATACATTCCTGCCATGGTTGCCAATAAAGCTTGAGCTGTACAAATATTTGATGTTGCTTTCTCACGCTTAATATGTTGTTCTCTAGTTTGTAAGGCCATACGTAAAGCACGCTTGCCTTGAGCATCTTTTGATATTCCAATTATTCTTCCAGGAATTGTTCTTTTATATTTTTCAGAAGTTGCAAAATATGCTGCATGCGGGCCACCAAATCCCATTGGAACTCCAAAACGTTGAGTGCTACCAAAGGCTACGTCTGCTCCCCATTCTGCTGGAGGAGTTAGTAGTGTTAAACTCATAATATCTGCTGCTACCGTAACCAAAGCTCCAATTTCGTGAGCTTTTTCTACAGTAGTTCTATAGTCTTCAACGCCTCCTTTTTCATTAGGGTATTGAAGCATATAGCCAAATACTTTGTCGGTAAATTCGAAATTAGTATAATCAGCAATTATTAAATCAATTCCTAAAGGTAATGCACGAGTTTTTAGTAACTCAAGAGTTTGAGGGAAAATATTTTTATCAGCATAAAAAGTGTTTACTCCTGCTTTTACTTGCTTTCGCGAGCGAGAATGTAATGCCAAAAGCATAGCCTCTGCTCCTGCTTGCGATTCATCTAATAAAGAAGAGTTTGCTAATTCAAATCCTGTAAGGTCAGTTATTACTGTTTGATAATTTAGTAAAGCCTCTAATCTTCCTTGTGAAATTTCTGCTTGATACGGTGTGTATGAAGTATACCATCCTGGATTCTCAAGAATGTTCTTTTGAATTACGGCAGGAAGTAGTGTTTCGTAATACCCTAAACCAATATATGAACTAAAAATCTTGTTTTTAGATGCGATTGCTTTAATCTTATTCATAAACGCAAATTCAGAAATACCTTCTTCTAATTCTAACTCACTTGTTAGTCTAATATTTGCGGGAATAGTTTGTTCTATAAGTGTGTCTAATGAATCAACACCAATAGCTTCAAGCATTTCTGCATGTTGCTCAGGGCGGATACCATTATGGCGGTTAGTAAAATTATTCTTAATCATAATGTAACTTCTTAGAGTTTTTATAAATAATTAGTAACTAATAATAAGTACGTATGTTACCGTAATTGTAATTTCGCCAAAGGTATGTATTTCTATAATTATAATTAACCATTTTGATATTAAAAAGGCACATTATTTTATGATTTTTGGCAGATTTTGAGTTTTGTAAAATTTTAAACATCCAAATATTTATAAGAAATTAAAAGTCTAAAAAAAATACTTATATTAGCAGTATAATTAAACTTAGGAAACATTAATAAAACACAACTGATATGTTATAAGATATGAATCTGTAAATATTATAATTCTTAATATTTTTATGATAAATCTTTGCCCTAAGCACACCTAAAAATATAGAGAATTATATTTAGGGCAATCAAATATTTCTATTAAGCCTACATAATACTAATGCTCCGGGGATGTTTACAGTTGGTATAGAAGAAAAGAACACTTTAGTAATTAAAAAAGTAAAACCACTACTATACCCCAATCCAGCTACTAATAACTTCAATCTCCGCTTTGAGCAAAGCCCAACAGAAGATTATGAGCTTAGTGTATATTCAAGCTCGGGAGCATTAGTTAAGCAACAACAACTTCCTGCCGTTGGTAATGAGTATCGTGTTGATATACAGGAATTGAAATCGGGAGTTTATTATGTGAAATTAGAGTGTGGTGGAAAGATTATTTATAATGGTAAATTTATAAAAAAATAATTAATTATGAGAAAAATATCCTTAATTATTATACCCTTATTAATTACACTGTCTGCTTATACACAGGATATTGTTCGTAATAATATATATCTTGAATTAGGCGGCACTGCTTATCTATATTCTGTAAACTACGAATATCTTTTGAGTGATAATAAAGACATTAATTTTCCGATACGTATTGGTGTATTTTATAATTTCAAAAGATCATCTAGTTTCGCAAATTTTGCAATACCATTTAGCATATCTTTAATAAAATAAATGAAAGATGATTCTAAAATGTATGTAGAGATAAAAGCTTCATCAACTATTGCATATTATAAAAAATACCTGTCTTTAGGAGCAGCACATGGGGGGTATTATAATACTACCTATAAATATATCCCTGGCTTCAGTTTAGGAATAAGAAGGCAAGCACCAAATGGTTGGTTTTATTATCACATAAATATGCAAATATCATACGATAAAGAATTATCATCTAGTATAGTACCAATGCTGGGTTTAGGCATTGGAAATACTTTTTAAAATATGTTTTTTGTAAAGAATAAGACTACCCAAAACAAAAAATCCCCAATAATTCATTCAGTTATTGGGGATTTTACTTTATTTCAAGAAAAGATATTAAAAAGAAAGAATAGTTTTCTTAATAATCTCGATTGCTTTCATTAACTCATCCTCAGGAATTACAAGAGGTGGAGCAAAACGAATAATATGATCGTGAGTAGGCTTAGCAAGAAGTCCGTTGTCCTTCATTGCAATACAAACGTCCATTGCTGTTTTGCCATTTGTAGGCTTTATAACAACAGCATTTAACAAACCTTTACCACGTACAAGTTCAATCATAGGAGAGTCAATCTTCTCAATTTCAGCACGGAATATTTTTCCTAAATGCTCAGCTTTTTCTGCAAGATTTTCGTCAACAACTACTTGTAACGCTTCCATTGCTACTGCACCGGCAAGAGGAAATCCACCAAAAGTAGATCCGTGCTCACCTGGTTTAATTGTAAGCATAATATCGTCATCAGCAAGAACTGCAGATACTGGAATAACTCCACCAGAAAGTGCTTTTCCTAAAATTAGAACATCAGGTCTAACGCCTTCATGATCTACAGCTAACATTTTACCTGTACGAGCAATTCCTGTTTGTACCTCATCAGCTACAAATAGTACGTTTGCTGCTTTACATAAGTCAAAAGCTTTTGTTAAATATCCTTCGTCTGGCACAAAAACTCCAGCTTCTCCTTGAATAGGCTCTACTAAGAATCCTGCTACATTCGGATCTTTAAGCTCTTTCTCAAGTGCTGACAAATCATTATAAGGAATAGTAATAAAACCTGGAGTATATGGTCCAAAGTCGTTACGAGCCTCAGGGTCTGTAGACATAGAGATTATTGTAATAGTACGACCATGAAAATTTTCTGCAGCAACAATTATCTTAGCCTCATTCTGAGGAATACCTTTTACTTTATAACCCCACTTACGGATTAATTTAATAGCAGTTTCGTCAGCTTCTGCACCAGTGTTCATTGGTAATACTTTGTCGTATCCAAAAAACTCAGTAATATACTTCTCGTATTGTCCTAATACGTTATTATAAAATGCTCTTGAAGTAAGAGTTAATTTTTGTGCTTGATCGGTTAAAGCTTTAACTATTTTTGGGTGACAATGTCCTTGGTTTACTGCTGAATAAGCCGAAAGGAAATCGAAATATTCTTTACCTTCAGTATCCCATACCTTATGTCCTTCACCTCTTTCTAAAACTACTTCTAGTGGGTGATAATTATGTGCGCCGTACTTGTCTTCTAAAGCTATTGCTTCTTTTGATGAAATTTTGTTAATCATAACTAAATGGTATTTTAAATTGTTAATGTTATTACAACTAAGTGGGGCAAATGTAGATTTTTTTTTATTATGATTATATGATTTTCTGTTAAAAATTAATACAAATTAATACGATTTTTTGTCAATAAAAAAAGCCGTATTATTATTAATTACGACTTAAAATATTGTAATGGTTTTGTGATTTATGCCAGTATTGCAGTATAACCAATAAGTTGCTCTTCTTGTGAAGCAATCTCATGAGGTGTAAAATCTATTTGAGTAATTATATGTTTTAATGATTTGCTAGCAGAAAGTTTCACAAATTCATTATCATCATGTTTCTCTATATATTGTAAAGCAGTAAATGCATCGCTAGAGTTGAACCGCCCTAAGATTAAACAGATAGTACTGCGTATATCATCATCATTTGTTTGTAATGCTTGTATTAGTTTTGAAAGGTTTTGCTCTTTCTCCCATCTTTTTACCTTTGTAATAGAAATATTCATATTAGTTTAGTTAATGTAGAGCAAAATTAGTAAAAAATAGTATGCGAAGCAAATACGCAAATTACTTGTTTTATCAGGTATTTAATACAGGTGCAAGTTTGTTTGCCTTTTTGTGTCCTATTAAATAGTATTTTTGAAACGATTATGAGAGGGTCAATTTGAAATTGTAATAGATTTATGACAGAAGAGCAATTTATAAACGGGTTAAATAATCTTGGAGGTGTTAATAATAGACAAGGAGAGATTGTTTTTAAGTTTATAGTGGATACATATCAAAGTATAATTTATAATACTTGCATTGGTATTATTGGCGATGCCGATGATGCAAAAGATATTGCTCAGGATGTATTTATTCAGTTATATAAGTCCGCAAGTAGCTTTCGTGGTGATAGTAAAGTTTCCACATGGCTTTATCGAATTGCAGTAAACAAGAGCTTGAATCATATACGGAATAATAAGAAGCATAAAAATGTATTGAGTATACAGAGGTTTTTTTCAGGAGATGATACGCGGGAGTTTATAATAAAGGATAAAGCTAAAAGTAATCCTGAAGAAATTTCGGTGCAGCAAGAGCATAAACAGGCTTTGCATTTTGCACTTAATAAACTTGCTGATAATCAAAAGACAGCTTTTGTGCTAAAGAATTATGATGACCTTTCATATAAAGAAATAGCAGAAATAATGGAAACAACCCTTAGTTCGGTAGAGTCGTTAATTCATAGAGCAAAGAAAAATCTCCAGAAAAGTCTTTCCTATTACTATAAAAATAATATGTAGTATCGTTTTTATAGTACTTTTATATCCTTAAATTTTTGGATCTAATGCGTAGTTTATTACTTATCATTATATTTATAAATCTTACTCTTGACTTTCTGGCTCAAGATATTTTTTATAAAAAAATGATTCTTATGGGTAGTCGTTTCGATATTACAGTAGTTGATACTGATAGCACATCGGCATTTAAGAATATTGACATAGCAGTAACTGAAATTCAGCGAATAGAAAAGCTCATATCTTCATGGGATAAAAATTCTCAAACCAGTAGAATAAATATGAATGCAGGAGTCGCTCCTGTTGAAGTAAGTGCAGAGCTATTTGAATTAATACAGCGATCCATTGCTATTTCTAATATTACTGATGGTGCTTTTGATATCACCTATGCTTCAATGGATAAGGTTTGGCATTTTGATGGCAGTATGAAACAAATGCCCAAAGAAGTAGATATTGAGAATTCGGTTGCTAGAGTGGGCTTCAAAAATATAATTCTTGATAAGCAAAAGAGTACGGTTTTTCTAAAAAAGAAAAAAATGAGAATTGGCTTTGGAGCAATTGGCAAAGGTTATGCTGCTGATATGGCTAAAGAATTATTGATTAGTAAAGGCGTAGTTGCAGGAATTATTAATGCTTCTGGCGATATGAATACTTGGGGAAAGAATGCCAATGGTGAAGATTGGACTATTGCAATTACAAATCCTATGAATAAAAATAGAGCTTTTGCTATAGTACCAATTTCCAATAGAGCTGTAGTAACATCAGGCGATTACGAAAAGTTTGTAAGCTTTAATGGGAAAAGATATTCTCATATAATAAATCCCAAAACAGGCTATCCAGCATCGGGAATTATTAGCGTGAGTGTGTTTGCTTCCAGTGCAGAGTTAGCCGATGCATTGGCAACTTCCATATTTGTAATGGGAGTAGAAATAGGCATTGATAGGGTAAATCAGTTACCTAATATAGATTGCATTATTATTGATGAAAAAGGTAGTATTTTTACATCTGAAAACATCCATATAAATGAAAAATAAATTATTTCTTATATTCTTTGGTCTATTATTCTCTATTACTTC